>DASQRI010000446.1:0-3229 GCA_035642975.1 Mycobacterium sp. | reverse complement strand
TTCCTGCCCTGCGCGATGGCAGGTGTCGGCCCGTTCGGCGACAACCCGTTGGCGCCGACCGACGTCCTCTCGTCGCCACCGAACCCGAACGGTCTGCCGCCGACACCGGGCATCCCGATCGCCGGGCGGCCGGGCGAGCCGCCGCCGAATGTTCCCGGCACGCCGGTGCCGATCGCGCCGGGACCGCCAGGGGGTCGCACCGAGCCGTTGGGGCCGGCCGGTCCGCCGCCGCCGCCGTCGACGTTCGCGCCGGGGCTGCCCCCTGGACCGCCGGCGCCGCCGGGGCCCGGAAACCAGCTGCCGGCCCCGTTCATCCCGCCCGGCCAAGGCGGAAATAGCCAGCCAGGCGGAGGCGGAGGAAGCTTGGGAGGTGGCGCGAGTTGAGCACCGTCTTTGATATCCGCAACCTGCGCGTGCCCAAGCTGTCGCGGGCGTCGGTGATCATCGGCTCGCTGGTGGTGGTGCTGGCCCTCGTCGTTTTTTTCGTCGGCCGCGAGCTCTATACGAAGCTGACCAACAACACCGTGGTGGCCTACTTCCCGGAGGCCAACGCGCTCTATTCGGGGGACGACGTCCGGATCATGGGTGTGCCCGTGGGCGCGATCGACAAGATCGAGCCGGCCGGCGACAAGATGAAGGTGACCTTCCACTACGCCAGCAAGTACAAGGTGCCGGCCAACGCCTTGGCGTCGATCCTCAACCCCACCCTGGTGGCGTCCCGGTTCATCCAGTTAGATCCGCCCTATAAGGGCGGCCCGGTGCTGGCCGATAACGCGGTGATCCCGATCGAGCGCACCCAAGTGCCCACCGAGTGGGACCAGCTCCGCAACACCGTTAACAACATCATCTCCAAACTCGGCCCCACCAAGGAGGAACCCAAGGGACCGTTCGGTGAGGTCATCGAGGCCTACGCCAATGGGCTGGCTGGCAAGGGGAAGCAGATCAACACCACGCTAGACGCCCTTTCGCGGTCGTTGACCGCCCTCAACAAAGGCCGCGGCGATTTCTTCGCCGTGGTGCGCAGCCTGGCGCTGTTCGTCAACGCGCTGCACGCCGACGACCAGAAATTCGTGGCGCTCAACAAAAACCTGGTCCAGTTCACCAACAGCTTGACCGGCTCCGACCGGGACCTGGCCAACGCCATACAGCAGTTCGACGGTTTGGTCACCACACTTCGCCCGTTCCTCGCCAAAAACCGTGAGGTGCTGACGCACGACGTCAACAACCTCGCCACCGCGACCAACACGCTGCTCCAACCCGACCCGCTGAACGGTTTGGAAACCGTCCTGCACGTAGCGCCGACGGCCCTGTCGAATGCCGGTCAGATTTACCATCCGGCGATCGGCGCCATCGTCGGCCAGCCGGTGTCAATTCTCGGTGCCACCTTCTCGAACCCGATGGAGATGATCTGCAGCTCGATTCAGGCCGCCAGTCGGCTGGGCTATCAAGAATCCGCCGAACTGTGTGCGCAGTACCTGGCGCCGATTCTGGACGCGATCAAGTTCAACTACCTACCGTTCGGGTTGAACCTGTTCACCACCGCCGCGACGACACCCAAGGAGATCGCCTACTCCGAGCCACGGCTGCAGCCGCCGCCCGGCTACAAGGACACCACCGTCCCCGGGATCTGGGTGCCCGATACACCGTTGTCGCACCGCAACACCCAGCCCGGCTGGATCACCGCGCCCGGCATGCAAGGGACGAAGGTGGGTCCGATCACGGCGGGTTTGCTGACCCCCGAATCGCTGGCCGAACTCATGGGCGGGCCGGACATCGCCCCGGTTCAATCCAACCTGCAAACCCCGCCGGGGTTCCCCAATGCGTACAACGAGGAGCCCGGTCCGCTTCCGTATATCGGACAGCCGGGCAACCCACACCCGATACCGCCGCCGCCACCCGGACCGGAGGTGGTCCCCGGTCCGGTCGCACCGACGCCGGCGCCAGGGCCGGGACCCGCTGGACCGCCGCTGCCCGCTGAGGCAGCCGGATCGACAGGACCGGGCCAGTGAGGCGCGCGGCGAGCGCGATGCGCCTGATCCGCCACCGGGCCTGGCAGGGGTTGGCTCTAACAGTCGCGGCGCTGATGCTGAGCTCATGTGGGTGGCGCGGTATCTCGAATGTGCAGATCCCTGGCGGCCCGGGCACCGGAGCCGGCTCCTACACCGTCTACGTGCAGGTGCCCGACACGCTGTCGATCGACGGCAACAGCAGGGTCATGGTGGCCGACGTGTTCGTCGGCTCCATCCGCAAAATCGAGCTGAAGAACTGGGTGGCCACCCTGACACTGGGCGTGGACAAGAGCGTCAAGCTGCCCAAGAATGCCACCGCCAAGATCGGGCAGACCACCCTGCTGGGTTCTCAGCATGTTGAGTTGGCCGCGCCGCGCGACCCGTCGACGCAACCGCTGAAGAACGGAGACACCATCCCGCTGCAAAACTCCTCGGCGTATCCGACCATCGAGCAAACGTTGGCCAGTCTCGCACTGATTTTGCGCGGCGGAGGCATCCCGAACCTCGAGGTGATTCAGAACGAGGTCAACAACATCTTCAGCGGTCGCGGGCCGCAGATCCGCGCGTTTCTCGGCAAGCTGGACACCTTTACCGCCGAGCTCAACCAACAACGCGACGACATCACCCACGCCATCGACTCCACCAACCGGCTGCTGGCATACGTGGCCAACCGGTCGGATGTCCTGGACCGGGTGCTGACCGAATTCCCGCCGCTGATCAAGTATCTCGCGAATAAGGACTATCAACAGCATCTGATCAACGCCACAGATGCGCTGGGCCGCCTCAGCCAGGCCGCCAACCAATACCTGTCCGAAACGCGGGGCCCGCTCCATCAGAACCTGCAGCTGCTGCAATGCCCGTTGAAGCAACTGGTCCGCGCCGCGCCGTATGTGCTCGGCCTGCTGAAGATATTCGCCACCCTGCCGTTCGACATCGACACTGCTCCGAAGCTGATTCGAGGCGACTTCATGAACGCCTCGCTCAACCTCGACACGACGTTGTCGACCGTCGATAACGCGTTCCTCACCGGTACCGGGTTGTCCGGCGCGTTGCGGGCGCTAGAGCAGTCGTATGGCCGGGATCCGGAAACGATGATTCCCGACGTCCGGTACACGCCCAACCCCAACGATGCCCCCGGCGGACCACTGGTGGAGAGGGCGACATGCTGACCCGTTACATCAAACGCCAGCTGATCCTGTTCAGCATCATCACGGTGATCG
>DASQRI010000445.1:0-6138 GCA_035642975.1 Mycobacterium sp. | reverse complement strand
CTGAATCTCCGCCGCTGCATCCGTCATGCGTTGGTCCATACCCCGAGCAGTTCGTCTGTGGTGGTGATGGTTGCCAGCAGCGACAGCATGTTGTCGATGACCGCATTGCCGTATTCGGTGGGTATTCCGGCGACGGCATCGCGCGGCACGATGACGCGGTAGGCGGCATTGACGGCGTCCATCACGACATTGGGGATGGCGATGTTCAACGACACACCGACTACCACGATGGTGGACACGCCGAGGTTGCGGAGCACCGCGTCAAGGTCGGTTCCCCCCATCGGCCCGACACCGTGCCACCTGCTCAGAACGAGATCTGTTGGTTCAGGACCTAATTCGGGCAGGACCGACGCCCCGGGCGTGCCGGGGGTGATGTCCACGTCGCCGCGTCCGATGGCGAAGATCTTGGCGTTGTGGTTGGAGCCGAGCCCGTCGGGTCGTCGCTGCACCAGGCAGTGCACCACGCGCACGCCCGCCGCCCGCGCCGCGGGCAGCAACCTGGTGATGTTGGGCAGCGCAACGCGGCGTGCTTCCTGGGCAAGCATCGCCAGCCCGGCGTTGGGGCCGATGACGGCGCCCTGGCACTCCTGGGTGATGACGGCGGTGTGCGCGGGTGCGGCGAGCTCAACAAGGGGGGCCGTCATACCGGAACTTCGTAGAACTGAGTCGCCCACTTACGCAGTGCCATATACCCTTTCGCGTCAACCTTCGAGAGCGCCGGATGCTCCACATACTTCTGGTAACGCCAGATTTGCAGATCGTCGAATACGGTGGACAGGAACTGCTTTTCGATGATCTCGCGAAGCTCGCCGTCCGGCACATCCGAGGAGTCGCCCGGGATTCGTGGCCACCAGATCGAGTAGAACAGGTCCGAGCACTCGTCGTCGACCGGCGTGCAGGTGAAAATCAGCCGATGATTCTGCGCGCCTTCGAAGACGCTGATCGCTCCGCCGAGTCCGAACAGGTGACTGTGGAACCGGAGCGCCAAATCCTCGGAGTTGTCGCTGCGCGCGTCCGGCCAACCCGCGACGAATTGCCACTCGTGGTCGACGATCCTCCAGTCCAGCACCCTCGGCGTCACCGTGGCGTGGTGGACGTACTCGAAATGCGCACTGTCGGGCGCGTTTTCTGCGACGATTTGCGGATGTACCGGTTCGCGCTCCGCACGGCGGGAGAACTCCGGGTACGCGCGGTAGTAGGCCGCTGGATCGGTCTCGAATTGCGGGAACTTGCCGAAGATGTCCGGCATTTCCCACTGCGGCTCCTTGCCATCCGGCTGATGCCAGATGAACACGCAGTCGTGCTGTTCCCGGACCGGAAACACCCGCAGCCGTAGTCCGCGGTTGGGCCGGTCCGGCTGATAGGGGATGTATCGGTTGGTGCCATCGGGGCCCCAGCGCCAGCCGTGGAACGGGCACTGAACGCAGTCGCCGACGACCCTACCGCCGTGGCCGATGTGGGCGCCGAGGTGTTTGCAGTGTGCTTCCAGGACATGCAGTTCACCCTGTTCGTCGCGGTAGGCCACCAGCTCCTCGCCGAAATAGTGCAGCGGGCGAGCCTCATTAATCGGAAATTCGGGCGACCAGCCGACCATGAACCATCCGGTGACTTTCCAGGTGAACGGGACCAACACGGCGGCCTCTCCTGCACTCGTCGCAGCGATACTAAATACGTTACAGTATAGGCTTCAGGTCGAGGAGGCATCACCGCGTGGCTGACGAATTCGAAGCGATTCGGCAGTTGAAGGCACGCTACTGCCGTTTCCTTGACGCCAAGGACGCCGAGTCGTGGCGCAGCGTGTTCACCACCGATCTGGTGGTCCTGCTGGACATGGCCGTCTCCACCGGCGGCGCCGACCCGATGACGGCCCCGGCGGTGCACGGCGTCGACAACTTCGTGCCAATGGTGCTGGCCAGCCTCGAGAATGCGGCCACCATGCACCACTGCCACACCCCGGAAATCACCCTCACCTCACCGGTGACCGCCACCGGCATCTGGGCAATGGAAGACTGGATCATCTTCGGCAACGGCCACGAGTTGCACGGCGCCGGGCACTACCGCGAGACGTATGAAAAACAGGACGGCAGCTGGCGGATCAAAACCCTGCACCTGACCCGAACCATCTTGAAGATCAGCGGTGACGATGGCTGACGCAGACGCGCACTTCGACGTGATCGTCATCGGTGCGGGCTTCTCGGGCCTGTACATGCTGCATCGGCTGCGTCAGCTCGGGTTGCGAATCCGCGTGCTGGAAATGGCCGAAAACGTCGGTGGCACTTGGCTGTACAACCGCTATCCCGGTGCGCGATGCGATATCGAGAGCATTGAATACTCCTACAGCTTCTCCGACGAGATTCAGCAGGAATGGATTTGGACGGAGTCGATGCCGGCCCAGCCCGAGGTCGAGGCCTACCTCAACTTTGTCGCCGACCGGCTGGATCTTCGCCGCGACATCCAGTTCGACACCAAGGTTATCGCGATGGTGTTCGACGAGGAAGCCGCCGTGTGGCTGGTACAGACCGAGACGGGCGAGTCCTTCGTGGCACCGTTCGTGATCGCCGCCTCCGGCATTCTCTCCGCGCCGCTGGATCCCGACATCCCCGGGGTGGCTACCTTCGCCGGAACGTCGCTGTTCACCAGTCGCTGGCCAAAGGAAGGCTTCGACTTCACCGGAAAGCGGGTCGGTGTCATCGGCACCGGCTCGACCGGTGTTCAGCTGATACCCATCGTGGCACGAGAAGCATTGCAGCTCTGCGTACTCCAGCGGTCTGCGACGTACACCCTGCCGTGGCGGGTACACCGGTTCGAGCCCGGTGAACTGGACGAGATGAAAGCCCACTACGGCGAAATCCGGGCAACCCAACGAGCACATCCCATCGGCGCCGCGCGACTGAGTGCCTTCTCAGTGCTACTCGAGATGCTCGGCAGGCCGCCGCTGAAATCGGCGTCCCGCGAAGAACAACTGCGCGCCATCGAGGAGAACGGGGTGATGGGTGCGCTGAATTGGGGCGACGTATTTTTCGACATCGAAGCCAACCGAATGGCAGCCAAGCTATACGGCGAGGCAGTGGCCCGCATCGTCAAGGACCCGCAGACCGCGGCCGCCTTGGTGCCTGTCCATCCCTTCGCGTGTAAGCGTCCGATCATCGACCAGGGCTATTACCAGACGTTCAACCGGGACAACGTCACGCTCGTCGACCTGCGCACGGGTCCGATCCGCGAGGTGACGGCGACGGGCATCCAGACTGAGCAAGGGTTCTACGCACTCGACGTCATCGTCTACGCCACCGGGTTCGACGCCATGACCGGTGCGCTCAGCCGTATCGACGTCCGCGGCCGCGACGGCATGTCGCTCGGTGCGTTCTGGGCCAGCGAGGGGCCGCTGTCCTATCTCGGTCTGGCGGTCGCGGGCTTCCCGAACCTGTTCACCATCCAAGGCCCGGGCAGCCCGAGTGCGGCCACCAACTTCGTCGCCGCGCTCGAGCAGCATGTGGAGTGGATCAGCGACTGCATTGAGTACCTGCGCGTCAACGGAATACGCAGCATCGAGGCGCTGGCCACCGCGCAGCAGGAGTGGATCGACCACACCACGGCCCTGGTCGCTCCGACGGTGCTGGTTCACCCATCCTGCAACTCCTGGTACAACGGCGGCAACGTACCCGGGAAGAAACGGATGTACATGGGGTACGTCGGCGGCATCCCGGAGTACCGGCGCCGCTGCGACGAGATAGCGGCCGGTGGGTACACCGGATTCAAGCTGGCTTAGCCGGATTAAGGTGACGGGCATGTCGTGGGGAAACCGTGGCGTCGATATCGCCCGCGAGTTGGGCATGGTCTTGCCGCGCACGGTGGCCGGCCTCAACGAGTCGACCGGGTGGGTTCCGGTGTCGCCGCTTGGCGTCCGTCAATTCGGCGAGGTCATGCTGGACGAGCTTGTGCTGTCCGGCTTTTCACTACTGGGCGGGACACCGGTAGCGGTGCGGACGCCGGACGCGTGCGCCGCGGCTGCCGAGGAGTTGTCCGCCCTGGGCATCGACGGCGCACACGCCGATCCGGAGCCGTTGCGGGTGCAGGCAATACAGCAGCGTCGCATTGGCCGGCTGGCCTACGAGCGGATGACGTTCGAACACGATCCGGTGCTGCCGAAGACGTTGGCGGCCGAGGGTCTGGGCGGTCCGACGAGGGCGGTGGTACACCTGTGCCGGCACCGCGACGGTCCCCGGCCGTGGCTGATCTGGGTGCACGGCGCCGGCCAGGGTGGCGCCGAAGACCTGGTGCTGTCCCGGATCGGACGGATCCATCACCAGCTGGGATTCAACGTCGCGATGCCGGTGCAACCCGGCCACGGTTGCCGACGGCGCGAATGGCCGGCCTACCCGGACATGGATCCGCTGGGCAATGTCGCAGGCATGATGCGCGCGGTCTCAGAGGTACGCGCCGTCGTCAAATGGGCACAGCCGCAAGCCACCGCCGTTGTGGTGTCCGGGATTTCGATGGGCACGCCGGTGGCCGCGCTGGTCTCGCACCTGGAGCAGCAGGTGGACGCGGTTGCGCTGTACACCCCGATTCTGGGGCTGAACGCGATGATCGCCCAACATCTGGGCCGCTGGGGTTCGTCACGCGACGGATACCGCGAGCTGTTGGGATCCGCGGCGGTCACCAAGCTCACCTCGGTGATCGATCCGTTGGCCGTCGACCCGGCTCCACCGCCGCAGCGTCGGCTCATTGTGGGAGCCTGGCACGATCGGATGGCGATGCGCGAGCCCGCGATCGCGTTGCAGGACCGCTGGGGCGGCGAACTGTACTGGTACGACGGCAGTCACGTCGGTCATATATTCTCCCGGCGCGTGCAGCACGTCACCGAGCGATTCCTGCAAGGAGTTGTCAATTGAGCAATCGCCCGCTTGACGAATTGGGTTATTACCTGCTGGCGGGGGCGGGCGGCGAGGGCCCGGCGACCCTGATGGATGAGGCTCGCCGTGGCGAGGAGTTGGGCTTCGGCACAGCGTTCATCTCCGAACGCTGGAATGTCAAGGAAGCGTCATCGCTGGTCGGTGCGGCGTGCGCGGTCACCGATCGGATGCAGATCGCCACCGCCGCAACCAATCACAACACCCGCCATCCGCTGATCACCGGATCTTGGGCGACCACCATGCACCGGCTCTCCGGCGGCCGGTTCACGCTGGGTGTCGGTCGCGGTATCGCCGCGATCTACGGCGCGTTCGGCATCCCGGCGGTGACGACCGCGCAGATGGAGGATTGGGCGCAGGTCATGCGCCGGCTCTGGCACGGCGAGGTGATCTTCAACCACGACGGTCCAATGGGCAAGTACCCCATCCTGTTTCTCGACCCGGACTTCAACGAGGACATCCGGCTGGCGCTGGTGGCTTTCGGACCCAACACGCTCGCATTGGGGGGCCGGGTGTTCGACGACGTCATCCTGCACACCTACTTCACCCCGGAAACGCTGCAGGGCTGTGTCAAGACCGTCAAGTCCGCCGCCGAAAAGGCGGGCCGCGATCCCGACAGTGTGCGGGTGTGGTCGTGCTTCGCCACGGTCGGCGACCACCTGCCCGAGCAGCTGCGGCTGAAAAAGACCGTCGCGCGGTTGGCCACTTACCTGCAGGGCTACGGCGACCTGTTGGTGCAGACCAACAACTGGGATCCCGCTGTGCTGCAGCGATTTCGGGCCGACCCGGTGGTGACGTCGATCGCCGGCGGGATCGACCACAAGGCCACACCCCAGCAGATCGAACACATCGCGACGCTGATTCCCGACGAATGGCTGGCACCGTCGGCGACCGGCTCGGCCCGGCACTGTGTGGAGCGGATCCGCAAGGAATTCGACTACGGGGCCGACGCGGTGATCATGCATGGCGCGACGCCCGATGAGCTCGAGCCCATCGTCGCGGCGTACCCCACCGGGGTGCGGTAGCACCTATCGAGCAGTCCCCCGCAAGCGGGAGGTGCCCCCAGCGAAAGCCCCCGACACGCCCATGAGAAAGGGGCTTTTGCGTCTGCTCGCCCCAGAACCGCGTCACGGCATGATGACGGTTCGGCTGACCGGTTCGGCGGCGGCTTGCCGGCTCGACAGCCCGCGCCGCAAGGAAGCCAGCAACGCGTCACGAGTCTCGCGGG
>DASQRI010000444.1:0-6389 GCA_035642975.1 Mycobacterium sp. | reverse complement strand
GAACTCGGTGGCCAGCAGGGGAGATGCCTGGCCGATTCCCTCATCCGCCGCGAGCCCGAGGCAGACGACACAATCGCGCTGGAAAAGCTGATATCCACGGGGATTGCCCTGCGGCGGTTGATTTATCAGCTCATTGACATTGGCTTGCCGGTCGACCCGTTCTGGCGGAAAGACGGCGGGCTTGCGTTTGATCTGCTGTCCAGTTACAGCGGCGGTGGGCGTGTCGTGATTGGGCACGCCGACGGGGTGATCACGATCGATCTCGTCGAGTCGCTGGACGCCTACCGTGAGTCGCTGCGGGTCCACCTCGGTGAACCCTACCGCACGATGCTGGGTCATTTCCGGCACGAGGTCGGCCACCATTACCAGAACGTTCTGGTGGAAACCGATCCCGGCGCCGCGCGCTATCTTGACGAGTGCCGCGAGATCTTCGGCGACGAGCGCGCCGACTATCAAGACCAGATCGCCCGGCACTACAAATTTGGTGCGCCGCCGAATTGGGGCGACTCCTACATATCCGAGTATGCGACGATGCACCCCTGGGAGGACTTCGCCGAATGCTTCGCCCACTATCTGCACATCACCGACGCCATCGACACCACCCGCGAGTCGGGGCTTATCTTGAAAGCCGACAGGGTCCGTTTCTGGGTTGAGCGGGACGTCATTCCGCTCACGTCCTACGACAACGTCCCGGTCGAGCGGCTGCTGGAGGACTGGAGGTGGTTGTCGCTATGCCTCAATCGGGTCAACACCGCCATGGGTAAGAATCCGCTCTACCCGTTCGACATCTCACCGGCGGTGGTCGGCAAGCTGGCGTTCGTACACAAAGTGATCCGCGAGACGGCTCGCAAACCGAAGCCGGATCACTAATACCGGAAGCGACGAGCGCGGCCATGCCAGGCCGAGACATGGTGCGGCAAGGAGGGTCCGATGTGTCGGTGGGTTGGGTACCTGGGCGGTCCGATCGCGCCCAGGGAGTTGCTGTATGACCCGGAGCGCTCACTTATCGAGCAGAGCCGCAGGCATGCGCCGAACATGGAGATTCCCAACGGGGACGGTACAGGGCTGGGCTGGTATGAGCACCGTGCCGAACCGGCGCTGTTTCGCAGCATCACCCCGGCGTGGGGCGATGAGAACCTTTTGGACCTGGCCACAGAGATCCGCACCCGATTGTTTCTTGCCCACGTGCGCGCGGGGACCGGGACACCGGTGCAGCAGACCAACTGTCACCCGTTCCGCTACCGCAACTGGCTTTTTGTGCACAACGGATATGTCGGCGCATATCAGCGTTTGCGCCGGGATCTGCTGTTGGCTGTGCGTCCCGACCTGTTCGAAAACATAGCGGGGTCCACCGATTCGGAGCTGCTGTTCCACCTGGCGCTCACCTTTGGTCTCGCGGATGATCCGATCGGGGGGATCGCCCGGATGGCAGGTTTCATCGAGGCGACCGCCGCCGCGGCCGGCGTGAATGAACCCGCGTTGCAGATGACGGTGGGGGTGAGCGACGGGGTGCGCTTGTATGCGGCCCGCTACGCCAGCGGACCGGAAGTCAATACGCTGTTTGTGAGCGAAGATCCGGAGTCGGTGCGGATGCTCTATCCCAACGGTGAGCGGCTGGCGCACTTCGGCGATGATGCCCGGGTAGTGGTTTCTGAGCCATTGACCCAACTGCCCGGGGTGTGGCGGGAAGTGCCCCCCGGGACCGCACTGATTATCGGCGAGGACATCGAAGAGCGACCGTTCCAGCCGATCCGCCCGGTGGCTGCCTGATTAAGCCGGTCTCGCGCTTCAGCCGCGAGGGCTTTGCGTGGACATAGCTATCTGGGCTTCTGCGGACCAGCTGCGGACTGGCTCAGCCCGCTAGCGTCCTGAGCAGGGCGTTTGGCGTCTTAGAAGGTGTCAACCTTCTCGAGGCTGACGAACATGCCGTGCCCGGTGTGCTCGTTGGTGAACCGGGTGCCGCTTTCGCTGGCCGCGATCGTCCAGCCCGCTGCGTCGTAGGTGCGGTAGTCGATGGTCACCGTGGGAATGTCGCCGAGATTGCCCAGCACCCACTGCACCGAACCGCTCGCGGTGACGTTGACGCCGTTGGTGCGTTCGCCGTCCTGCATCGGGGAGTCGGTGAACTGCGCCTCGCAACCGACGCTGTCGCTGTCGATTTGGCAGCGCGCCTGACCGGACTTGGTTTCGATGAACACGTAACCGTTTTGGTCGGGCGGCAGCGGGATGGCACCGGCCGGTGGGTTAGCACTCGGCGGCGCAGGGCTCGACGGGGCCGGCGAGGGGATCGACGGTCTGGCTTTCGGGAACGACGGTTCGGTTGGTCCCGCTCCCGAGGAGGCTACCGGCTTGCCGTGGATGAGGGAGCTGCATCCACTCGCCAGCGCGACGCCCAGCAGCAAGCCGGCCAGCAGCATCCGGCCGCCGGCCATCGTCGTCTCGACTCTGTGCGGAAACATGGCAAAAACCAGCCTACGCAACAAGTAACGCAAGTGACTGCAGTGACGCGCCCGCGCGAGGCGGCTCACAGCGCGCCAGCTGTTACATCTGTGCCCAGACGATCTTGGTCTGCAGGTAGGTCTCGATGCCGGCCTTGCCTGATTCGTGCCCCCACCCGGACTGCTTGTAGCCCCCGAACGGCATGGAGTGGTCGTACGGAAATGCGCAGTTGAGCCCGACGGTTCCGGCCTTCAACCGCTTGGCCACTCGGTGAGAGCGGCCAAGGTCGTTGGTCCACACGGTGGCGGCCAGCCCGTAGGTGCTGTTGTTGGCCAGTGCGACGGCCTCGTCCTCGTCGTCGAACGGCAGGATCGTGACGACGGGTCCGAAGATTTCCTCCCGGAACAGCCGGCTCGTGTCGGGGTCGAGGTTGGTGACCACGGTCGGGTGCACGAAGTAGCCCTTGCGGTCGAGTCGGTGCCCGCCGGTGACGATTTCCGCGCCGTCGGACTTGCCCTGCTCGAGGTAGCCCAACACGCGGGTGAGCTGCTTCTGACTTATCAGCGGCCCGCTCATAGTGCCCTCTTCTTTGGGGCCGCCCATCTTCATGGCGTTGGCGACCATCGCCATGCCTTCGACGACCTGGTCGTAGACACCGCGCTGGACCAGAATGCGGGAACCACACACACAGGCCTGCCCGGAATGTACGAAGGTGCCGAACGCGGACATCGGGATCGCCTTCTTCAGTTTCGCGTCGTCGAAGATCAGCACGGGCGACTTGCCGCCGAGTTCCAGGGTGACCTTGTTGAGGTTGGTGTCGGCCGAGGCGTGCACAATCGCGCGGCCGACCTCGGTGGAGCCGGTGAAGGCGACCTTCTCGACGTCGGGGTGCGCGGTGATGGCCGCGCCGACGGTGTGGCCGTAGCCGTTCACCAGGTTGGCCACCCCGTCGGGCACTCCCGCCTCGGCCAGAATCTGCATCAGCACGTGCGCCGAAAGCGGCGTCTCCTCAGCGGGTTTCACCACACTGTTGCAGCCGGCGGCCAGTGACGGCGCGAGCTTAGCGCAGAAATTGAAGACCGGGCCGTTCCACGGGAAGATCAGCCCGACCACGTCATACGGCTCGCGCAAGGTGTAGGTGTGCATGTGCGAGTCGACGCCGGTGAGGCCGCCGGTGTTCACGTCGCGCGCGATCCCGTCGATCTTGGTGCACCAGCCGGCGTAGTAGCGGAACCACTCGGCGCCGATCTTCACTTGCATCTCCGCCTGCGCGGGGTACATGCCGCCGTTGAGCATTTCGAGTTCGGCGAGCAGCGTGGCGTTCTTGTCGATCAGTTCGCCGACGCGCCAGAGCACCTTGGCCCGCTCGTAATCGGGCAGGCCCGACCAGATGCCCGATTCCGCGGACGCTTTCGCGCGCTCGACCGCAGCGTTGACGGCGTCGGGACCGCCATCGGTGAACTCGGCGATCCGCTCTTCGGTGGAGGGATCGAAGACGCTGATCACGTCACCGGTGCCCGGCCGTTCACGGACCTCGTCGAGTACCGCCTGCACCGTTGTCATGGGTCGTTCCTTCCCGCCTCGTTGCGAGCTCGTGGTGCGGCGCGGATCTATAAAGATAGAGTGCCGTACGGACCGTACGTTATGCGCCTAACCACGGGATGTCCAGGTTTTTTGTGAGAAGCTAATTGCTCTGTGGCTCTTGATCACTGGCGGTCAGCACCAGCGCCGCGGGGCCGAACATCGTTTGTTTGATCGCGCCCAGCGTGCCGGGGTCTTTGCCGTCGAGCGGACGCAGCATGTCGACGGCGGCGGGCGCCACCTCGCCCTCGCCCGCAACGGCGTCGACAACGCCGAAGTGTGCGGCGTCGTCGCCGCCGAACCGGCGTCCCGTCGTCATCGAGGCCACCGCTGCCCGCGGAGTGAGCTTGGCTTGGATCAATGCGGCCATGCCGGGCGTGAACGGAATGCGGATATCCACTTCGGGAAAACAGAAGTACCCGCGGTCAGCGCGCATCACCCGAAAATCGTGCGCCAAGGCCAACATTGCGCCTGCGCCGAAGGCGTGGCCGACCACAGCGGCCGCCGTGGGAACGGGCAGGGTGAGGAATCGGGCCAGCATGCCCTGAACCCGCCCGACATACCACTGGGTCTGATCGCCGTGGGCGGTCAGCCAATCCAGATCCAGTCCATTTGTGTAGAACTTGCCGCTGCCGGTGGTCACCAGGCCTTGCGCGCCGGCGCCGAGCACCTCATCGAGGTGTGCATTGATCTCGTCGAGAAACTCAGGCGAGAAACGGTTTTCGTCGACGCCGAGGTCGAGGATGGCGATTTTGTCGTCGTAGTTCAGGTTAATTCCCACGGTCTCTTCCCTTTCGCAGAGGTGGTGGTCCGATGTCGAGAATTGCGCGCACCGCCACCCGCAGATGTTCGCGGGCCGGCGCGCTGTCCAGGCGGTCACGGACCAGCAGGATGGCGGTGGGCAGATCGACGATGCAGGTGGTGATCGCATCGACGGCGCGCGCGTCTTTGCGGTCCCACAGGTTGACCGCGAGCCGGATCATCAAGCCGACCAGCATTCGGTCGAGATCGCTTAGCTCTGTGGCGATCTCGTCGGGCACATCAGAATTCAACAGCTCGTCGCGGTGCACCGTGAACAGCAGTTTGGAGGAGTCCGGATACTGCTCGGCGAAGACCACCGGCGCGTCAGCAGCGGCCACCACGGCCGCGATGGGATCCGGCGGACTGGTTTCCGAGAGGGCCGTGTCGACCAACGAGCTTTGCACGGTGAGGAATCGGCGACCGGCCCGCAACCATGCGTGGCCCACCAGTCCCGAACGCGACCCGAAGGAGTGGTACAGCGCGCCGTTGGAAACGCCGACGGCGGCGCTGATCGCGCGGATGGTCACCGCGGCCGGCCCGGATGCCACGGCCAATGACTCGACGGCGTCCAAAACCCGATCCGGTTCGTACACGCGCGGACGGGGCATGCCGTCACAATAACAGAGCAGATGCTCTGTTATTCCGGCGCTAGGTCAGGGACCTCGCTGGCGTGGTCGACAAATTCTGCGGCTGCGGCCGTCACGCGGTGGCGGACCAGGAACCAGCCGCCGATCAGTGCGGGGACGGCGGTCACTAGCGCCGCGATGACCCATTGACCCTTCTCCGGGTCGAGCGCCATCAGCACCAGCACGCCCGCCAGAAAAACCAGCGTGACGTAGCCGCTGTAAGGGGCGAGCGGCATCCGGAAATTGGGCCGCTGCAGGGTTCCGGCCTTCGCCCAGTTGAAGAACCGAAGTTGGCAGAGCACGATCGTCGCCCAGGCCGCCAGCACCCCGATCGCGGCGATGTTGAGCACGATTTCGAAGGCCTGGCTCGGTTTGACCGCATTGAGCACGACACCGAACAGCCCGATCGTCGCGGTCAGCAGGATCCCGCCGTACGGCACACCGTTTTTCGACATCCGTGCGGTGAACTTCGGACCGCTACCGTTCACCGACATCGACCGCAGGATCCGGCCGGTGGAATACAGTCCGGCGTTCAGGCTGGAGAACGCGGCGGTGAGCACGACCACGTTCATCAGACTGCCGGCGCCGGTGAGCCCGATTTTCGAGAAGAAAGTGACGAACGGGCTCTCCCCGTGTTTGTAGGTGGTGTAGGGCAGCAGCAGCGCCAGCAGCAGTACCGATCCGCAGTAGAAGACCGCGATACGGGCGATCACCGAGTTGATCGCTCGTGGCATCACCTTCTCCGGTTCCGCGGTTTCTCCGGCGGCGGTGCCGACCAGTTCGACTGCGGCGTAGGCGAATATCACCCCAGAGGTGACGAGCACCAGCGGGAGCAGGCCGGTCGGCAGGAATCCGCCGTGGTCGGCCCAGAGGCCGGGCCCGGTGCTCCTTCCTTGGATCTTGAACCGGCCGGCCAGAAATACGGTTCCGACGACCAGGAAC
>DASQRI010000443.1:0-5075 GCA_035642975.1 Mycobacterium sp. | reverse complement strand
GTGCGGGATGCGTTCGGCGAGGTAACGAGCGTGGCCGCCGAGCACGTGGCGGTCACCGCGACGGTGCAACAGCAGCGTCGGCGCCTGGATGCTATCGAGCGCGGGCCGGACGTCGGTGCGCAGGTAGAGGTCAAAGATGGCTTTGAAGTACCCGGGGCCGCCGGCCAGCCGTTCACCGCGGGCCCACCAACGCCGCTTCCCGGCATCGCCAGCCCAGCTGGGCGCCAAGACATCCGCGAGAGCACCGGTCCCGATGTTGTCGCCGAAGGCCTCGACATACCGGGTGAACGCCGGCTCGGGTATCCCGTACGGGTAGTCGGGGGTGCGGATAAAGCACGCGAACGGGCTCCAGAGCACCAGCGAGCGCACGCGCTGGGGATGGGTTGCCGCCAGCAGCATGACCGGAAGCGCCGACTCCGCCATCGCGAAGACTGACGCACTCTCGCTCCCGACGGCGTCGAGCACCGCGATGAGCCCGTCCGTCCAAGCCTGCATTGCCGGACGGTCGTGGATAGGCACCGCATCAGAACTTCCGACGCCGAGCAGATCGGTCATGATCAGACGGCTGAACGAGGCCAGCCGATGAAGGTGGCCCGCGACGGTGGGCTCGTCCCACAGCAAGTCGATCGGGAACATCGCAGTAGGGACGAAAAGAACATCCGGCCCGCGCTCAGAGACGACCTGATACGCGAGGTGAACATCGCCGTCTCGCGCGTAGACGGTTTGAGGCACGGCCGCCATGCAACGAGCATGCCACCATCCCTGGCCTGCGTCGGGAGCACGGCCCGTCACGGCGGCGATAAAGTGAGTCGCTCTGCAGCGATAGAAGGTGAGGCCTTCGATGAGCGACATGACGACGCGCTTTGCCGAAATCGTCGGCGACCACAACTTGCTGACCGGCGACGCGATCCCCGACGACTATTTCCACGACGAGGTGTTGACGACGGCGCCGCAGAAGCCCGCGTACGTCGCCAAACCCGCATGCGCAGAAGAGGTTTCGCAGCTGCTGAGAGCCGCCTCGGAACATGGCGTGCCGGTGACGGCCCGCGGGTCCGGGACCGGCTTGTCGGGCGCGGCGATTCCGCGGGAAGGCGGGCTGGTGATCTCCTTCGAGCGGATGAACGCGGTCTTGGAGGTCGATACGACCAACCAGGTAGCCGTCGTGCAACCAGGTGTGACCCTGACCGAGCTGGACGCCGCGACCGTCGATGCCGGGCTGAGCTACATGGTTCACCCGGGCGAGCTGTCCTCCAGCGTCGGTGGCAACGTCGGAACCAACGCCGGCGGGATGCGCGCGGTCAAGTATGGGATAGCCCGCCATAACGTGCTCGGGTTGCAGGCGGTGCTGCCAACCGGCGAGATCATCCGGACCGGCGGCAAGATCGCCAAGGTGTCCACCGGCTACGACCTGACCCAGCTCATCGTCGGCTCCGAAGGCACCCTGGCCTTGGCCACCGAGGTGACCGTCAAGCTTCATCCGCGGCTCGACCACAGCGCCACCGTGCTCGCCCCGTTCGCCGACTTCGACCAAGTCATGGAGGCAGTACCGAAGATCCTCGCCAGCGGGCTGGTGCCCTACATCCTGGAATACATCGACAACATGACGATGGCCGCACTCGTCCATACCCAGAATCTGGAGCTGGGTATTCCCGACAAGATCCGCGACAGCTGCCAGGCGTATCTCGTTGTGGCGCTTGAGAACCGCACTGCCGACCGACTGGACGAGGATGTCGAGCGGGCCGGTGAGCTGGTCGCCGAGCTGGGTGCCGTCGACGCCTATGTGCTGGAAGGAGGCTCAGCACGCAAGCTGATCGAGGCGCGCGAGAAGGCGTTTTGGACGGCAAAGGCGATCGGCGCAGACGACATCATCGACACCGTCGTGCCGCGTTCCGCGATGCCGAAATTCCTTTCCGCCGCACGCGATCTGGCGGCGACCGCGGGCGGTGCCGCGGCCGGCTGCGGACACGCGGGCGACGGCAACGTGCACCTGGCCATCATCTGCAAGGACCCGGAGAAAAAGAAGAAGCTGATGACCGACATATTCGCGCTGGCAATGGAATTGGGCGGCGCGATCTCCGGCGAACACGGCCTCGGCCGCGCCAAAACCCCGTACTTCCGCAAACTGGAAGACCCCGTCAAGATCGAGCTCATGCGCCGCATCAAACAGAGCTTCGACCCGGCGGGCATCCTCAATCCCGATGTTCTCTTCGCGGCGGAAGAAGCCTGAGCTCCGCCGTGCACGTCGATGTGATGATGATTCCGCAACCGCTAGGGCAGGTCGGTGACCTGGCCCGGCGTACTCAGGCGGCAGGGTTTTCTGGTCTGCTGTTTACGGAGACCGGCCGCACCGCCTATCTCAACGCCGCAGTGGCCTCGCAGGCCGCTCCCGGACTCGAGTTGTCCACCGGTGTCGCGGTAGCTTTTCCGCGTAGTCCCTTCGTTACGGCGGCCACGGCGTGGGAGCTTCAGGAGGCGACCGGCGGGAAATTCCGGCTGGGCCTGGGCACGCAGGTTCGCACGCACGTCGTGCGTCGCTACGGAACGGCCTTCGAACGTCCCGGCCCGCGGCTGCGCGACTATGTGCTGGCGGTGAAGGCGTGCTTCTCGGCGTTCCGAACGGGGACACTTGATCACCACGGCGACTTCTACAGCCTCGACTTCATCACTCCGCAGTGGAGCCCGGGACCCATCGACGCGCCTGATCCCAAGGTGGATATCGCGGCGGTGAATCCGTGGATGCTGCGCATGGCAGGTGAGGTGGCCGACGGGGTGCATGTCCATCCGCTCGGCGAGCCCGGCTATCTGAAACGGCATGTCGTGCCGAACATCGCCGAGGGCGTGGCGAAAGCGATGCGCTCACCGTCGGACATTGCCGTGATCGTCCCTGTGATGACGATCGTCGGCGACAGCGACCAAGAGCGCGACAAGCAACGAGACTCGGTGCGAGCCAACATGGCCTTCTACGGAAGCACCCCTAACTACGCGTTCATATGGGACGAGGCCGGGTTCGAGGGCACGACCGCCCGCATCCGCGAGAAGCAGAAGGCCGGCGACTTCAAGGGCATGGCGACCCAGATCACGGACGAGCACATCGCCACGTTCGCGACCGAATCGACCTGGGACGGCCTGGCCGACGCGCTGGCCAAGAAGTACGCCGGAATCGCCACGCGGATCGTGCTGTACAACGCTCTTGGTGATGAGGAGCGCTTCCAGCGGTACGGCGAGGTCGCCCGCCAGATGCAGCGGTGATGCCGACGTCGGCGACGCGGAGGAGTTTGGGTTTAGCCGTGGTCAAAGTCAGCCTCATACGCCTGGGCTAGTTGCCTGAGTAATCACTAAATTGAAATACCCGGGGACACCGACGCCGATGCATCCGTGCTGGCAGAACGACCCCACATTCTCGGGCTGTCGGTCTACGCACAGCTTGTTCGTCGTATGGATAGACACCCGAAATGCGCGGAAACATGACGAATAAGGAGAACGCAATGAACATCATGAAACTCAACGACATCGCACGCCAACTCATCGGTTCCGACCCTGCAACGCTGGTCACGATCAATCGCGACGGCAGCCCGCAAGTCAGTGTGGTCTGGGTGACGGTGCAGAGTACGGCCGACGGCGGTGATGAGCTGGTCACCGCTCATCTGCAGGAGCATCAGAAGATCCGCAACATCCGGCGTGATCCCCGAGTGGCGGTGACCATCGTGTCCACCGACCGCAGTGGGCCACAGACACCCTATCTGTCGATCAAGGGCGCGGCGCGCGTCGAGGAGGGCGGTGCTCCCGAACTGCTCGACGAGATCGCCACGACTATCTTCGGCCCAGGCACCGGATTCCCGCCGCCCGACGCCCCCCCCGGATACCTGACTCACATCACGATCGAAAAGGTCGGCGGCGTGGGCCTGTGAAGATATCGGCCAGCCATGGCAGAAGACCGACTGACCAATAGGGGCGAAGTCCGCCAACTCCGCCGTCACCAGCTGCCTGGGCAATTACTAAGTGGGAGTACTTAGCAACACCAGAAAGGGCAACGTTGCTCAAGGCAGCGTGGGGTGCGCTGCCAAATCTGTCCCGCTCGTCGAGCTGCGGATCGGTATCGGGGCGTCGGCACGCCGGACTGGTCGGACCGATACTGCACCAAAGCGCTTCTTGAAGTTACTTCGCTTGGTGGGGCACGCCGGTGAGCAGCAGTTCGACGGTGCGCCGCGGCGCTTCGGACAACGACGGAAAGAGCACGGCTCGCTTCGGGATCCGCACGTGCCTTCGGCCCCTCCGTACGGCCTCGACGACCTTGTCAGCGACCTTCTCGCGAGGTACCTGGACCAGGAGCCGCGTGCGGTAGAAGCGCTCGAAGGACTTGGCCGTCGGCTCATAATCCTCGGTTTCGGCCAGCATGTCGGTAGGGATTGGGCCGAGCTCAACGAGGGTGGTGCCGATCGGCATGCCGCGGAGGTCGGCCCGCAGCCCTGCGGTGAAGTGGGAAAGCGCTGCCTTCGATGCACAATAGGAGACCAGGCCGGGCAGGACAGCGCAGCCCGCGATCGAGGAGATGTTCACGATGTGGCCGCCGCCGCGCCGAAGCATCCGGGGGATGGCCTGCCGACAAAGCTCGGCCGCCGCGAGGTAATTAACCTCGGTGACTTGGCGCAGGTCCTCGTCGGGCGCATCGGTGAAGGCGGCAGGGGTCCCGATTCCGGCGTTATTCACCAGAACGTCGACCGGCCCGGCTTCGTCCTCCACGTGGCTGATGAGGGCGTCGACCTGCTTAGGTTCCGAGAGGTCGGCGGGATGGGCGGTGCCACCGAGCTCGGCGGCGAGCGCCCGAATGGAGTCCTCGGTCCGAGCAACGAGTGCGACCGTGGCCCCGGCCCCGGCGAAACCACGGGCGAAAGACTCGCCGATGCCTCGTGACGCCCCGGTGATCAACACCCGCTTCCCGCGCAACTCCATTGTCGGAGCGTACGCCCTAGCGATGAGCGTCCCCGGCCGCCGGAGGTGTTTGGGGTGTTGTTAACTGGTACCACCCCGTGCACAAGCCGCTAAGGCACGCCAAATGAGCTTTGCTGAACCCACCG
>DASQRI010000442.1:0-4669 GCA_035642975.1 Mycobacterium sp. | reverse complement strand
GCCCAGTTGTTGCCGCGGCGATAGCGGCGCCCTGTTCGGGTGGCGATGCCGACCGTCCGTTCAACCGCCTCCGGCTGGTGCGGGTGCCTTGCGCTGCCGCGGGTATAGCGGCTGCCCACCGCCGCCTAAGGGAATGCCCGGCCCGACGCGCCCATACGCCCAGCATTTTTGGGCTGGACTACCCTGCGACACAGTCGGATTAGGTTGGCAGCCCGAACATCGCGACCACCCAGGAAACGCCGAAGCTAATCCCGCAACGGCGCGCACTGGGCCAGCGTTTCAACTACCGACGGTAAAGGTGAGGGCTACTTGTCTGGGCCGCGAGATGAAGCTCGGACCGGGTCAGCTTGGCGGCGCTGCTGGCTTGCACTGCGCCGGGTAGACCGGCACACCACCGCCGCCCTTGGGTCCGCTCGGCCCTTGGCGCCCGTACGACCAGCATTTTTTGGCCGGAATTGGCGGCGGCGGACCCGGATTCGGTTGGCAGGTCGGGCATGGCGGGGGCGGGTCCAACGGGGCAGCGTTGACTTGTGCCGTCCCGCCCACCAGCGTCACTATGCCAACGCCGACCGCGATCCGCGCGGCAGCGGCTACTCGCTTAGCGTCCATTGCCGTTCTCCTCCCAGACTTTCCCCACGCTGACTACCAACTGCCCGGGCGAAGTACAGATGACCGCAACGGCAACGGCGATACCCATCGCGCCCTCGCGAATTGCTTCAGACTTTTAAAGACTACGCGCCCGACGCGCCTTTTGTGCAGGCTGAGCGCAGCGAATTGCGACAGCCGGTCACCCGCGAAGTGCCGGCTCAGCGGGAGCGTTGATTTCCGCTACCGCGCCACTCTTATGCCGCTGGTGCTGCCGGATTTCGTAAGCCAATAGCGCAACACCGACGATGCCTGTGCACACCGATACCAGAAACAGCAGCGGGCTGACGTCACCCGTGAGCGCGTCGCCCAGGACCACCACGGCCACCGTCCCGGGCAGCACACCGGCCAGCGTCGCCAATGTGTAGGGCAGCACCCGCATCGCCGACGCGCCGACGGCGTAATTCAGCGGCGCGAAAGGCACCGCTGGGATCAGCCGCAGCGAGATGACCGCAATCCAACCCCGGTCGCGCAGCCGGGCGTCGAGCGTCTCGATCGACTGGTGGCGAACCAGGCGGCTGAGTTGCCAGCCGGCCCCACGGACCAACACCAGCGCGATCAGCGCGCTGGCCGTGCTGGCCACCACCGCCAGCGTCACCCCGAGCACCGGCCCGAACAGCAGGCCGGCGGCTAGCGTGAATGCGGTACGCGGAAAGGGCAATACCGTCACCACGATGTGGGCGGCCAGAAATGCCAGCGGGAACCACGGGCCCACCGAGGTCGCCCAATCCCGCATCTGCACCGCAGTCGGCAGTGGAACCAGCAGGGCCATGGCGACCAGAACGGCCATCACCGCGCCGGTCAGCATGATTCGGCGCATAGACAGCTGACGTGCCGTCGCATCGACTACGGAGCCCAGGCCCCGCAGTGTGTCGGTGATTCTGCTACTGGCGTCCCGCATCACGGGATTCAGCGTACGGCCCGCCGGTGGACACTGCGTCAGCGGACGAACAGCGACAACAGCTTCTTACCCAATGGCTTTGCAGCCGAATCGCTTTCGCTGCAGACCGTCACGTTTTCACCGGACCGCCGGCGTAGCTCGCGCTGCAGGTTGTCGTGCAGTGTGGCGGCCGCCGCCGGGCACCCGTGGCATGCGCCCGACAGCCGGACGTGCACGTTGTGCCCCTCGACTGACACTAATTCGATCGACCCGCCGTGTGATTCGGCGAGCGCGCCGATCGGGCCGGCGAGCAGCTCGGCGGTGATCGCGGCCAGCGGGGCGGTGTCGTCGGGTACGACATCCACCCGCCAGCCCGCCGGATCCAGCAGGGCGTCGCAGAGTGCCTGGTGGACGTCGTCGCCAAGGTCGCGCCAGCTGTTGTCGGCGTGCAGCGTGATCAACAGATCGGCCGCGCGAACCTCGATCTCGTCGATCACCGCGACGTCCAGTAACGCGCCGAGGCGCCCGGGCGCTGAGCGGACCATGCCACGGGCAGGTAGCCGCTCGGCCGCCGTCACCCAGCGCAGTTGTTGCGGGTTCGCGGTCGCGGTGGCGTGGATCGGAATCATGCGCCCAGACCTATCGCAGTCGACCGGGCGACGAACGCCATCACCCAGGCGAGGGCGAACATGTAGGTGAACGCGAAGGCGGGCCAACGCCATGAATTGGTTTCGCGGCGCATCACCGCGATCGTCGACATGCACTGCAACGCGAACATGAAATACACCATCAGCGCGATGACGGTGGGTGCGGTGAACACCCGGTGGCCGTGCTCATCGGTCATGGTGGTTAACGCCGCCCGTGGGTGCGCAGGATTCGACGCCGCCGACACCTGGCCCAGCGTGGAGACGAACACTTCGCGCGCCGAGAGCGAGCCGACCAAGGCGATATCGGTTCGCCAGTCGAAGCCCAGCGGAGCGAACACCGGCTCGACCGCGCGACCGACGTCGGCGGCATAGCTGTGGTTCATCACGTACGCCGTGGCATCGGTTGTCGACATTCCGCGGGTCTCCGCTTCGCGGACCGGCAGATTGAGCAGCGCCCACAGCACCAAAGACGTGCCCAGGATGATGGTTCCGGCCTTGCGTAAGAAGACTTTGGCCGCACTCCACATCGCCGCCAGCATCGCCTGCGGGGACGGCATTCGGTAGGGCGGGAGCTCCATGGTGAACGGCAGCAGGTCGCCGCGCAGGATCGTGGACTTGATCAGCGACGCGGCGATCAGCGCGGATGTCCCGCCGCCCAGGTAGAGCAGGAACATCGTGACGCCCTGTGCGCTGAGTCCCCACCAGTGCGTTCGGGGCGCGACCAGCAGACCAACCAGCAACGTGTACACCGGCAGCCGGGCCGAGCACGTCGTCAACGGCGCGGTGACGATGGTGGCGATCCGGTCTCGCGACGACGGCAACGTCCGGGTCGCCATGATGCCCGGGATCGCGCACGCGAACGACGACAGCATCGCGACGAAGGCGCGGCCCTCCAGCCCGGTCTTGGCCATCACGCGGTCCATCAAGAACGCCGCCCGCGACATGTAGCCGATGTTCTCCAGAAAGGCGAGCAGGCAGAACAGCAGCACGATCTGCGGGATGAACTGCAGCACCGTGCCGACGCCGCCGATGATTCCCTGGCTGAGCAGACCCCGGATGATCGGATTACCGACGTGCTCGGCAACCTGCCCACCCAGCCAGGTCAGCGCCCGGGCGATGCCGTCCCGCAGTGGCGCGGCGGCGGTGAACAGCACCTGGAAGAACCAGAACATCACCGCGAAGAACGCGATCGTGCCCCAGAGCGGGTGTAGCAGCACCCGGTCGATTCGCCGGGTGCGCTGATCCGGTTGCGGCGCAACGTAATCAGCCGCGTCGAGCACCGACTGTCCCCAGCCGTCGATGGCGTCCTGGCCTGAGGGGGGAAGGATCGGCGGTCGTTGCCAGCGCTCGAAGGTCGCCAGCTGCGCCCGCACGTCGTCGATGCCCGATCCGCGATGCGCGACGACCGCGACCACCGGGATGCCCAGCGCCGTCGACAACGCCTCGACATCGATTCGGCCACCGCGCGAAGCCAATTCATCGCTCATGGTCAGCGCCAGCAGGCATGGGAGGTCCAGCCGCAGCACCTGGCCCACCAGCATGATCGAGCGCCGCAGCGTGGTGGCGTCGGCGACCAGCACGAGCGCGTCAGGGCGGTCGATGTCGGGGTAGTTGCCGGCCAGCAGGTCGGTGACCACCTGTTCGTCCGGGCTGATCGGGTCGAGGCTGTAGGTGCCGGGCAGGTCTTCCACCGCAACCGCGACGCCGTCCACATGGGTGGTACCGACGCTGCGGCCGACGGTGACGCCCGGATAGTTGCCGGTCTTGGCGCGCAACCCGGTCAGATGATTGAAAACGCTGGTCTTGCCGGCATTCGGGCTGCCGACCAGGGCCACCCGCCGGACACCAGCTTCGGCAGCCGGGGCGACGCCAACATCATGACAAGCGGTCATCGGTCTGGTTCGGGGAGGACTTCAATCAGCCGCGCTTCGCGCTGGCGCAGGCACAGTTCGGTGTCATGGACCCGGTAGATGGTCGGGTCACCGAGCGGTGCCCGACGGATCACGTCGACTTGGGCCCTTGCTCGAAAGCCCAGTTGCCCCAGGCGATTTGCCACCGCAGGGTTGGCCTGTGGCACGGTGCCCACTATCGTTGCCCGCTGCCCGGGCGCCAGCTGGGCAAGCACGATCACCGAGCCGGATTGATCGCGTGCGCGCTGCGGCCGAGTACGCATGATCGCCCTAACGTTAGCTGTTCTACCTTCGTAAGGTACTCCTTACTTCCTCGGGCCGTCGTTGCTCTTCACGCTCGGTCGCCGCAGGGTGTGTAGTCACGTCGCCGGGGGTCATCGGTTTGTTGCGGCGTGGAAACCCCTGGCTTTGGTCGGGGGAGGAAACGCCGCTTGTCTTTTCTGTGTGGTGTCAGTAGTGGGAGTTATGTTTTCGGTGTGTCGCGATATCGGTTGTGTCCGACTGCTGCGCAGGTGGCGGGGTTGGCCGAGCATTGCCGTCACGCCCGGTTTGTGTGGAATCTGGCGGTTGAGCAGCAACAGTATTGG
>DASQRI010000441.1:0-16141 GCA_035642975.1 Mycobacterium sp. | reverse complement strand
GACTCGACGCCGGTGTTCCGGACACCGCAAGTGGTCGTGCTGAGCAAGCTGGCCGACATCGAGATGGCGCTCAAGCACACCGAGCTGTTCTCGTCGAACATGGATGCCGTCGATCTGGGCAACATCCGGCCATTGATTCCGCTGCAGATCGACCCGCCCGAGCATGCCAAATATCGACGCATCCTCGACCCGTTGTTCACCCCGCGGGAGATGGCCCGACGTGAGCCCGGTGTCGCCGAGTTGGTGAACCAGATGATCGACCGCTTCGCCGACCGCGGCGAATGCGACTTTCACGAGGAGTTCGCTGTACCCCTGCCGTGCACCGTGTTTCTGCAATTGCTCGGTCTGCCGCTGGAAGATCTCGACCAGTTTCTGGAATGGAAGGACGGCGTGATCCGGCCGGAGGGTGACACCAGCTTCGCCCGCCGCCACGACGCCTCGGCCGGGGTTGCGCAACAGATTTACGACTACTTCGAGCGGGCCATCGACGAGCACATCGCCAGTCCGCGCGACGACGTGTTGTCGGCAATGATTGCGGCGAACATCGGCGGCCAACCGTTGTCCCGTGAGGAACTGCTCGACGTCTGCTTCCTCTTCCTGATCGCCGGGCTGGACACGGTGACCGACTCGCTCGACTGCTTCTTCGTGTATCTGGCGCGCCACCCCGACCACCGTCATCAGCTCGTCGAGCAGCCCGACGTCCTGCCCGGCGCGATCGAAGAGCTGTTGCGGTGGGAAACGCCGGTGCCTGGCGTCGCGCGGGTCGCCATGCAAGATGTCGAGGTGAGCGGATGCCCGATCGGCAAGGGGGAGCGGGTCAGCCCGCTGCTCGGCGCGGCCAACACCGACCCGGCCGAGTTCGCCGATCCGGAGCTGGTGGATTTCCGCCGGAACCCGAACCGGCACCGCGCCTTCGGCGGTGGGCCCCATCGCTGCCTGGGATCTCATCTGGCCCGGATGGAGCTGCGGGTGGCGCTGCGCGAATTCCACCGGCGCATACCCGATTACGAGATCAAGCCCGGCACCGAGCTGACCTACACCGCCGCGCTGCGCTCGGTGGAGTCGCTGCCGTTGATCTTTCCGGTACCCACGTGACTCGCGCCGGCGACGATGCAGAGCGTAGCGATGAAAAGGAGCGGCGCTTATGACTCATGTCGTTGTCGACGCAGATCGCTGCGTCGGTCACGGGCGCTGCTACACCTTGGCGCCGGCGGTCTTTGACGCCGACGAGGTCGGGCATTCGATCGTGCGGATCGAAGCCGTTTCCGGTGAGCTCGCAGCGCAGGCTGCCGATGCTGAGCAGAACTGCCCCGAGGCTGCGATCACGTTATCCTGATCTGGCACAGGCTTTCTGGCGTCAGGTGAACGGGAACCACTGTGTGACGGCGCGCGAGATTTCGATGTAGATCGGGATCCCGATCGTGACGTTGTAGGAAAACGTCAAGCCCAGCGATGCGGCCAGCGGCAGGGTCGGGCTTGCTTCTGGGATTGCCAGCCGCTGGACTGCGGGCACCGCGATGTATGACGCAGCGCCGCAGAGCACCGCGAACAGGATATAAGTCCCCGGCTCGAATCGGACGTGCGTGAGATGGGCGTAGGCGTGAGCGACGACGATCCCAAGACCCGCGAACAAGTTCGGCGCCAGCAGACCAAAGGCGATGAAACCGGGGCCCGCGGTCTTGAGGTCCCGCAATCGGCGCGAGGCCGTCATCCCCATCTCGAGCAGGAATAGACACAGCACGCCCTGGAAGGCCGCGACAAACACATGGTCGTTGTCGTGCACGACCTTCGGTCCCTGCAACCGGCTGACCAGGCCGATGACGATGCCACCGAAGAGCAGATAGAGCCCCGGGTTGAGGAAGACTTCCCTGAGCAGCTTGACCGTGCCGACGCGCGTCTTTGTGTCATCCTCATCGGTGTCGATATCGCGATGTTTTTGCAGTTCCAGCGCGAGCTTCGCCTGTTGCTCGATCGCCGGCCCGTTTTCGGTATCGAGATCTCGCCCGCGAGTCGGCCTGCTGGCCGCACCGGGTCCCAGCCTCGCCAGCTTCTTGTATCCGGGCTCATTCGGCATGTTCCCCAGCGCGTCCATCCCCTTTTCGCGTAGCCGAGTTGCCAGATACAGCGCCACCAGGCAGCCAGGTATCTCCATGACGGCCAACATGACCGGCATGAAACCGTCGAAGGCCATCCCCACCGTCGCCAGGACGCCCACACAGGTTGCGAAAGTCCCCGCCGAGTCCGACCCGTAATAGCCGGCGACCGTCGCCCTGTCGATGCGCCGCATCTTCGTCATGCGGGTGAGCAGCAGATAAGCGAGGAGGCCGATGGCGAAGTTGAGGAGGAATCCCAGGACGATAAATCCGGCGATGTCGCCGATGCTCCCTACCTGGATCGTGGCAAGCTCTTCACCGCCGTGCCAGCCGATGGCGAGCAGCAGGTACATCGTCACGCCCTGGTAGATCACATAGGGAAACTCGAACTGCACCTTCAGAATTGGGATAAGAAAGCCGAGATAGAAGAATAACAGCAGCGGCTTGAAAAGGTTGTGCCGAAAGTTTTCCCAGAACTCCAGGAGCATCGCAAATCTCCCTTGATGGGCGCGGATTGCCCAGAAATCATGGTCGCCACCGTGGTGGCCATGAGCTCCTAGAACCTAACCCCGGCCGCCGCATTCTGCTGTGAGCAGCATCACATATGAGCTGGGAAGTTGCTGCTAGAACGCTGTGAGCACAAATGCTCCGTGGGCAATGACCTGCTATTTCTTGGCGTCGACCAGAGGCCGGCGCACCACGGACCCCTTGACACGGTGCGTCACGGACGCCCACGCCGACGGCGAGAAGTGTGTCGTGACTTCCTCGAACCCATCGACGCGCAAAACGGTGAGCACACCAGTGTGTTCGTTGATGCTGAGCTCGTCGCCCTCGGCCGCGTGGACCTCTTCACCGTCGAGCAGTCGGATAACGAACACGATGCTGTCCTCTCGTCTGAGCGCGACTTCACGTGAACGTACGGTCGGCCCGCCGCGCGACCAGATCCATTGTGGGACTGAGGTGTGAACGATGCGGAAACGTTGAATGACAACCAACTCTCAACCGTCTGCTGCTGACCGCGCAGCCCCTGCTTCCGCGGTCTTGGCCCGCGGAACCCCGGTTAAAGTCAGACCTGTCAAAAGGCGCGCTGGCCAGCCATGAGCCGCCGAGTCCGGCCGTTCGCCGACGGAGTTCCCCCGCCCGTTCATAGGTTAGGCTACATTTACTAACCGTGACCGAAGTCGGCGTCGAAACCAGCCCGGCAGCCGCCGCGTCACTGTCACTATCACTGCCCGCCGCGATCGCCCCCGCCGACCTCGCGGCCGAGTTGACCGCGGCGTTGCCCGAGCGCGACCGTGACGAATACCTGCTCTACGAGCATGACGGCCAATGGGTGCTGGCCATCGGCGTACTGGCCATGATCGAGTTGGACCGCGACGAGCTGCGGATCATCCGCGACGGCGTGACTCAGCGACAAACCTGGTCCGGCCGGCCCGGACCGGTGCTCGGCGAGGCCGTCGACCGGCTGTTGTTGGAAACCGACCAGGCGTTCGGCTGGATCGCCTTCGAGTTCGGTGCTTATCGCTTCGGTCTGCAGGAGCGCCTGGCGCCGCAGGCCCCGTTGGCGCGGGTGTTCTGGCCGCGCACCCGCATCGTCGTGACCGACGACGCCGTCCACCTATTCGACGCCGAAGACCACCACCAAGAAATGGTGGGCCGGCTGCTCAATGCGGGCTTGCCGCCGACGCCAATCCCTTTGGCGATCGACGTGGCTGCCGACAGCACGGATTACCGGGGTCGGGTCGACACGGCTATCGACGAAATCGCTGCCGGCCGCTACCACAAAGTGATTCTGTCCCGCTGCGTTGACCTGCCCTTCGCGCTGGACTTCCCGTCGACCTATCGGCTGGGACGGCGGCACAACAGCCCCGCACGCTCGTTCCTGTTCCGGCTCGGAGGGTTTCGAGCGCTGGGCTACAGCCCCGAACTGGTGGCGGCGGTGCACGACGACGGCATGGTGGTTACCGAGCCGCTGGCCGGCACGCGGGCGTTGGGTCGCGGCGAGGCGCGCGACCGCCAGGCCCGCGACGACCTGCAGTCCGACGCCAAAGAGATTGTCGAGCATGCCATGTCGGTGCGCAGCTCGCTGCTGGAGATCACCGAGGTCGCTGAGCCTGGTACCGCCGCGGTGATCGACTTCATGACGGTGCGCGAACGCGGCAGCGTGCAACACCTCGGCTCGACGGTCACCGGTCACCTGGATGCATCGAAAGACCGGATGGACGCGTTGGAGACGTTGTTTCCGGCGGTGACGGCTTCCGGCGTGCCCAAAGCAGCCAGTGTGGACGCCATCCTGCGACTCGACGAAAGCCCACGCGAGTTGTATTCCGGTGCGGTAGTGATGTTTTCGGCTGACGGCGGGATGGACGCAGCGTTGACGCTGCGGACGGCTTACGAGCGCGACGGACGAACCTGGCTGCGGGCCGGCGCCGGCATCATCGGCGGCTCAGACCCCGACCGCGAATTCGAGGAGACCTGCGAGAAGCTGGCCACGCTGGCGCCATACCTCGTCGCGCGCCGACAAACGCCTTAGCCTCAGCCGACTTCAGCGTCGGGGGCGCGCTCCAGATAGTCGGCCAGGATGCTGCTGACCATCGACTCGATAGTCGATTCGATCGACGACGCCAGGGTCGCGGTGACGGATGCGACGGCCTGGGTCCGAAACCGGACCAGCATGGTGATCAGTTCGGCGATCTCGGTGTCGGCGGGTAGGGCTTCACGCGGTTTGATCCGGTCAGCAACGTGTTCTGCTCCGGCGCGTACCAGCATCTCGCTGATCTGGTCGATCAGCGGCACGATCTGCTCGTGCAGGTCGATCAGCTTGTCCATGCTCACGCCGTAGCCGCGAATCTCGTTGAACGCGTCGATCAGTTTGGGACGTGTGATGGTGGCGTGGGCGCCGTCGATGCGGATCACCTGCAGTGCCATCAGTCGATCGAAAGCCTTGGCGTCGTTGATGAGTCGCCGTGCCTCCGCCACCTCCATGGTCGCCGACTTCTCGGTGGTCCAGGTGCCGACGATCGCGGTTTCCAGGCCGAGAACGTCACCGAGGTTCTTGCCCTCTTCCCAGGCGCTGAGCATTTCCCGGACGTGCGCGATGTTGTATCCGCGGTCGAGCATCGAAGTGATCAGCCGCAGCCGGGTCAGATGGGTGTCGTTGAACAACGCAATCCGCCCGACCCGCAACGGTGGTGGCAACAACCCGCGGTCCCGGTAGACGCGGACGTTGCGAGTCGTGGTGCCGGCCAGTCGGGCCAAGTCGTCGATGCGGTATTCCCCGGAGCCCGGCCCGCCATGGGGGTGGCGGACCGCCGCGTCGAACAGTTGCGTCACCGCGTTTTCGATGACCTCCCGCGATTGCCGCCGAACCCGCTTGGGTGCGCGCCGCAGGTTGGCCAAAACGCCGGCGATGGTGCCGGTTTCAGGGCGTGGCGCTCGGTCGGGAGCCATCGTTCAGGCGGTCGAGCTGACGCGAACGGACGCGTGTTCAACCGCGTCGTAGTCGGCGAAGCGGAAATCCCGCATCTGCCGGAGATACTGCGTTGCGAATCCGGGGTACATCGACGCGTTGAACCCCTCTTTGGTCAGATACCAACTGCTGCAACCCGACATCCAGGTCGTCTTGGTGAGCCGCTGCTGGATGCGCCGGTTGTAGCGGCGTTGGACGTCTTGACGCACGTCCAGGTAACGCAAGTCGTTGCCGAGGATTGTGGTGATACCGCGCACGGCGTAGTCCAGCTGTCCCTCGATGTAGACCAGCAGCGAGTTGTGGCCTGGCCCGGAGTTGGGACCAGTCATGAAGAACAAGTTCGGATACCCATGGGCGCTGGCGCTCTTGTAAGCCTGTGCCCCGCCGGCCCATTCGGCGCTCAGCGAGCGGCCGCCGAGCCCGGTGACCGGGAACGGCGGACCGGTCAGATGCACGTCGTAGCCGGTGGCGAAGACGATGCAATCCAGATGGTGTTCGACACCGTCGCTGGTGCGGATGCCGACCGGGCTCAATGTCGCGATCGGCCAGTCGATCAGCTTGCAATTGTCGCGTTGTAGCGCGGGGTAGTAGTCGCTGGACACCAGCATGCGCTTACAGCCCGGGGTGAAGTCAGGTGTGAGTTGGCGACGCAGCCACGGGTCTTTGACCTGCCGGTGCAGATGCATGCGGCCCAGTCGGGCCACCACCGACGTGAGCGGGGTGTTCCATACCAGGGCGGTGGCGCTGGCCTCGTGGCCCCAGTACAGCGCCTGGCGTGCAAGCTGTTGAACCGCAGGAGCTTTGGCGAACACCTTTTGCACGGACGGGGGAGTCGCGACGTCCCAACGGGGTAGCACCCAGCCCGGGGTGCGTTGGAAGACTTTGACGAACTCGGCTTGTTTGACCAGTTCGGGAATGATCTGGATAGCGCTGGCGCCGGTGCCGATGACCGCGACTCGCTTGCCGGCGAAGTCATAGTCGTCATCCCACCGGGCGCTGTGGATCTTGTGCCCACGGTAGGAGTCGATGCCGCGGATATCGGGGAAGCTCGAGTCAGGCAGCGGCCCGGACGCCAGGATGACGGTGCGGGCCCGAAAGCGCTTGCGATTGGGGGTGGTTGCGGCCCACACCCCGGCGTCCTCGTCGAACGACAATCCGGTGACCTCCTGGCCGAACCGGATGTGACGGCGGATATCGAATCGGGTGGCCATGTCCTCGATGTGCCGGCGGATCTCCTCGGCCGGCGAGTACGTCCGTGACCAGGTCGGGTTCTTGACGAACGAGAACGAGTACAGCAGCGACGGGATGTCACAGCTGGCGCCCGGATAGCTGGTGTCGCGCCACGTTCCGCCCACCCGGTCGCTGCGCTCGAGGATGACGATGTCGTCGACGTTCGCTTGCGCCAATTTGATGGCCGCGCCGAGTCCGGAGAAGCCGGCTCCGACGATCATCGTTTCGTAGGTGTGTGTGCTGGCCATCGTCACGCCGCCGGCTCGTGGGTGACTTCTCTAACCCATGTAGGTACCGACGGCAGCAGGGGCCGCGGATACCGGTCCGAAAGCCACACCATTGAGTTGGCCAGCAGATGGTACGGGTGGCGCGGATTCGTGACCACTCCGGCGTAGCGCCTCAGAAATCGGTAAGTCGGTACCCGCCCAGTGTGTTCGCCGCGGTCGCCGAGTTCTTTGAACCGTTTCACGGCCTTATATAGCCGCTCTGGCTCCATGCCCATGGCGGTGATCTCGTTGCGGATCCTGTTGATCAGCGGTGCGCCCATGATCGCGCCGATGATGAGACCCGGTGTGGCATGGTGACCGACGAAGTCGATCAGCAACCGTCGGATCTTTGCGTGCCCAATCATGTCGAGAACCTCGAAATCGACCACCAGATGCCGTGATTCGTCATTGTTGATCTTCTCGAACACCTGGTGGCAAACAGGGTCGTGCACCTCGTCGAGGAGGAACTTCAGCAGGGCGCCGTCCAGAGCGACTTCGAGCATCGGGATGATGGTGCCGAGCAGAGACAGCGGCATGTCGTCGGCCCAGCGGTCCAGCCAGTCGATAGCCAGCCGGATGTTCACGTTCGGCTCGGGAACTTCACCGTCCTCGAGCATTCCCCAGCGCTTCATCAGCGCCAGCTCCGAGTTGGCGTGCCGCTGCTCCTCGGCGTGGAAGTACCGGTAGATCTCGGCGATCGTCGGGTTGGGTGCCTTCTTCGCCAGCGCGGCGAACCCGCGGGCGCCGATGTTCTCGATCCAGCACAGGTCGGCCATGAATGCCTTGAGCTGTGGCCGCTGTTCGTCGGTGATCATTTCGGCGCCGGGCGCATCCCAGTCGATGTCGGCAAGCGCCCACTGGCGATTCTTGATCTTGACCAGCATCGCTTCCATGTCGATACTCATCTGCGCCACTCCTCTTTGATGCGGTCGTTACAGCGGGGAGATCCTGGACACCTGGCCGATGGCGCGGGTGTAGGTACCAGGAACCAAGCGTTTGATGTTCCAGCCGATCTTCGCTTCGAGTTGCGGCATGCAATACAGATCGCCGCGATCGTGGGCGTCCAGGCAGCTGCGGGCGACTTTTTCCGCCGAGACTCCAGTCCAGCGCATGATCTTCAACGCGAATCGATTCATCGAGTCCGAGAGACGGCCGGATTCGAGGATGTTGGTCTTCACGAAGGTGGGGCATAGCACGGTGACTTTTACTGCGCTACGCGACAATTCAGCGGCCAAGGTCTCCGAGAGCGATAGCGTACCGGCTTTGCTGACGTTGTAGGCCGCCATGCTGGGCGCCGCGCCGAATGCCGCGGCGGAGGCGACGTTGATGATGCCCCGCGGAATGTTCGAGGGTTCGGCGGATCGCAGGATCGGCGCGAAGACGTGGCAGCCGTGAATAGGTCCCCACAGGTTGATGCCCAGCACCCACTTCCAGTCTTCGATGGGGAGTTCGCCGATTCGGGCGCCGCCGGAGCCGACGCCGGCGTTGTTGATGACCAGCGTGGGTGCGGCGCCGAACCAAGACTGCGAATCGGCGGCCAGTCCTTGGACGTCGCTGAGTTGGGTTACGTCGCATGCGATGGCGACAGCCTCGCCACCGTGGTCGGTGATCGCACTCACCGTTTTCGCGGCGGCGACTTCGTCGATGTCGCTGCAGACCACCCGACCGCCACGCTTCGCGAGTTCGACAGCGAACGCCGCGCCGATACCGCTGCCCGCACCCGTCACCACCGCACGCGCGTTGTGACTCACCTTTTGAGCTTTGCCGAACGGTCCAATCACCGCTAGCCTGCCTTTCCTGCTACCGCGCCAAAACCACTGGCCCGCAACGATGTTCTGATGAAACCTGCGACGTGGGCCATGGCCTTGGCGGCTTCAGGTGACAGCCGGGGCAGCGCCTGGAACACGTGCACCTGGTCCGGCCAGACCTGAAGCTCGCACCGGCCACCGCCGGCGCGAATGTCGGCGGCAAGGCGACGCGCATCCGCCAGCAGCATCTCGGCGCCGCCGGCCTGGATCAGCGTCGGCGGTAACGCGGGACCGCCGGCGACGTCGAGTGCCAGGCGCTGGTGTGCCGGATCGACGCCGCCGCTATACAACGCGACCAGGCGGGCCGCGTCGGCCGCCCGGATCGCGGGGTCGCGGCGCAATTCCTCACGCGCATGGGCAAGGCCGAGGGTGAGGTCGACCAGCGGTGAGAACAGCACCAACGCGGCCGGCCCGTTCGCCGCGACCTCCGGCTGCAGCAGTAGGTCCACGGTCAGGTGGCCGCCGGCCGAATCGCCGGCGATCACAACGCGGTCCGGCGGCACGTGAGCGGCCAGCCAGTCCCAGCTCGCGTGCACGTCGTCGGCTGCGGTGGGGAATCGGTGCCGCGGTGCCAAGCGGTAGTCGACCGCAAATACCGGCAGCCCGGTCAGCCGCGACAGCCACGAAGTCAGTCGCCGGTGCGTTCGCGGCGAGCACAGCGCATACCCACTGCCGTGCACGAAGTAGATGGCGCGATCGGTTGACCGCACGCCGGGCGCACGGACCCATTCGCCGACGACGCGACGCCCATCGGGCTGAACGGCGTCGACCGGCTCGACGCTGACGCCGGCCAGCGACGGTCCGAAGGCATCCATGATGCCGGCCACGATCTGGCGTGACAGCCACAACCCCCAGGCCTGCTCCGGTGGCAGCACCGCGCTGATCTGCCGCAATGTCAGTGTGCTCACGAGTGCCGCACTCCGCGACCGTAAAGATCCGCGGGCCGGCACAGGGTCCGTCATGCGAATCAGTCAACAGAAAATGGTGACATTAGTCAATGGCAACGTTGGCCGGCGGCGCTTCAGTGCCAATCTCCGCATCGTTAACGCGTGCACCCAGTGGGTTGAAATTGGTCGTCATTATTCTTCCTGTTAGCGCGACGCTCGGATTGGGTGACGCGGGGTACGCGCGAGTGCCGCTCTCGGCGGTTAAAGCAGCGGTGCGGAGGACGGCCATTGACCTGGGCCACGTAGTGTTTCCGAGGGAGCCTCGCCGAACAGCTGACGATATTGGCTGGCGAACCTGCCGAGGTGCATGAACCCCCAACGACCCGCAGTCATCGTTACCGTAACCGAGTCCGGACAGCTGGCGGCGAGTTCTGCGTGCACCCGGTGCAGCCGGAGCCGCCGCAGATACATCATCGGCGAGGGCTGGTCGGACCGCTCGAATGACCGCTGCAGGGCTCGTGCGCTGACCCCGGTTGCTCGTGCCAGATCCGCCGTGCTCCAGGGCTTTTCCGGGTGTGCGTGCATCAGATCGATCGCCCGCTTCGCGGCAGCTGTGCTCGCCGCGCCTGCACCTTCAGTCAAAGCCTCGGTGTAATTGTGGGGTTGTATCTGCAGCAGGCCCTGGATCAGCAGAAGCTGCAGGTTCTCCACGGCCAGCCGATGGTTGAGAAGCCCTCCAGGTTGCCCGACTTGACGTGCCAAGAGCCTAACCAACTGATACCAATCGCCTGCGGCGGCGGTACTCAGATCGAACTGCCGGGCAAACGTAATTCGTTTACGGACAGGGCGGTTGAGCATGGCGTCCAGCTGCCGCCGCATCTGCTGTTCAGAAACCTTAAGACAGATCTGACCGCAGTCGTCGGACCAGTCGAGCACGCACGGCGTGCCCGGCGTAAATACGGCAACTGACCCCATCGTCGCCTCAACGAGCCCTCCGTCACGCCACCGGCTCACCGCCCTGCCCGATAACGGGGCATCGATGTAATAGTCAGTCACGTCGTCTGCCCGGATACTGATGTCCGCGCCGAAGCCAAGGTAGCCGGCCGTCAACAGCGGAAGCTCCAGCGCGTTCATCTGCATGTTCACCGATTTGGTGCCGAGCGGAGTCAACTCGGCCGCCACAAAGACGCGCGCCAAAGCGTCGGTCGCCTCATCGACGTCCGTTGTCCGAACCTCAGGCGCCAAGTCGAAGGTTAGTTCGGTCATTTGTTGCTCCCAGTTCGGATTCGGCAATCGGCATCTTTCCGCTCAGTTCGAAGACACATGTTATTCACCGGCCATACCGACCTGGATCGCGTCAGACCGCAGGGGCGTAGTCACCGGGTAGGAGCCCCGGGATTGGTCGCTCTCGTGCGTGCCGGTTGACGGAAAGCGTACAAGTTCGGGCCGCTTAGCGGATATCGCCCGCCTGTCTCAGTCTGCTTGGCTACAGCTAAGCCATTACGCACGCAGGCGACGTGGACAAACCAGGCTATGGGACCGACGACCAGCCCGGCTCCTTCCGCATCGAGTTTGCAATATCTGCCAGACGGCACCGCCGTGCAAGGGACCGGCGACCTGAGGGGTGACGCCGGCGAGCTGCCGAATGGCGATGGTGAGGGTGTGGTGGTGCCGGGGGGCCATCACCGTAAACGGCAAAGTGCAGCAGAAGTATTCGCGATGTCGGTAACGCGATCGCCGCGGGTAAAGCGCTGCGGGAGGCGGCTGACGCGCTGATCGTCAAAACTGCCGACCACAACGGCGTCCGGACCGCGTTTTGCATTAGTACTCGGGAGGCAGCTTTGAGAACCGCAGTCGTCTACCGAACGCGAGCCAAGGCGTTGAACGGGGAGTTCGCGCAGGGCAACTACGGCGAGCCCGACGAAGTCCAGTTCGAGATGTGCGAATTCACCGATGGCAGGGTGGCGCAACGCTGGCGCGTCGGCGCGCGAAGTTGCGTGTGGTGGGACTCGTTACAAGATCTCTACGCCATCCATATTTACGCGCATCCCGACTACGGCACGCGCGTCGAATGGTCAGATGGCTACGTCGAGGAACTGTAGTGGTCGGCGAATGGCTCCCCACGATCCGTCGCGGTTACCCTCGCGCCGCCAACAACGCAACAGTTTCTCGCGACACCTCGTCGCTGATCCGCGCTGCCACTGCGGCCGGGTCCATTGCCACCGGTGCCTGGGCGAGGATGCCCGCGGCAGCATGGAGCGCATCGGACGCCAGTGGCTGCCACTTATCCAGCCAAGCGGAAACCGCGTTGGCGTTCGAACGCGTGTCGCTGATGAGGTGGCGCAGGAGTGCGGCCGTCCACGCGCGATGCCAACGGGCATCTTCGTCGAGCGAGAAGTGAATGCTGGTCAGGATGGGATCGCCGTTGGCCGTTGCCAGGGAGCCGGCGATTTCTTGATTCACCAGGCGATCAAACCGCGGCTTGATGACCGCGTTCGTCACCGTAAATGCCTCATCCCAGTCGTAGGTGATCAACGCACGTTCGATGAGCTCGCGAAGCGGCTGGAGCGCTGGCGCTTCCTCCCACGCGGTCTGTTGTCGCCGTAACGTCGCGGCGTCGACCGGGCAACCGCCGACTTGCGCTGTGCGGTAGGCGATGCGCTGGACGCGGCGCATCTCGTCTGCAGCCTGGAAAGCTGCGCAGTTGGTGATGCGGGAGGCAGGCGCCATCTGCGCGACGTAGGCGGCCAGCATTTGTAAACCGTGCACGGGATAACGAAGCGGGAAATACCAGCGGTCGAGGAAGCGCAGCCAGTCCACATCGAGCTGACGGTCGTAGCCGGTGTCGTCGATCTCCCGAAGTAGCCCGTCGATGACGTCTTCACGGCCGTCTTGCATCTGGGTGTACTCACGATATGTGGTCCGCCGGGGGTCGGCGAACTGCTCCCAGCTGCACGCTTGCAGGGTGGCGCCTTCACGGTGGCGGTAGTACCAGTCGACGACCGGAAGGTCAGCCGTCAGCTCGAACCGATGCGGGTAGTGGTAGTGAAGATCAGTGCTCAACAGCTCGTACTCGAGCGGAATACGCCGGCCCGCCGCAAGTCGTGTGTAGGTCTTGCGGCCCGGAGTTGTCATTGGTCGCGGTCCGGCGGATCGGCCGGCGCCGGTTCGGTGACCAACGTCCAGACCGCGCCGTCGTCAGTTAGTTTCAGGACACCTGTGAATGACGACATCACGACTTCGAGGTCGCCCGGGAAGCGGATGGCCGGGCCGGTTGCGGCCTCCAGGGCGGCCCTGGATAGCCGGCAGGTGCCCGGCGCCAGCACGCGCAGGTAAGCCCCTTCGTCGAGGACGACGACGTCGTCGTTTTCGTCCTCGATGACGGCGGCCACCACGTGCGCGAACGGCGTGGCGTGCAACACCGGGCCCACCCGGCGATCGGGTTCCTCTACCCCGCGCACGAATTCCGGCGGCATTTCGACAAAGATCCGGTCGTCGTCGACTCGAACCGGGAAGGGTTTCAGACGGGCGGCTTGCGGGTTCAGCCCCTGGCCGGTCCGCGCATCGAATTCCCATTCGTGCGCGGCGCACGTCAACGTGTGGTGGTCGAGGACGCCGCGGGACAACGGGTTTGCCAAATGGGGGCACCGGTCTTCATACGCGAACAGTTCGCCGTCGACGTTGCACAGCACGACGTCGACGCCGTCGAGGTTGACGCCGCGCACCTCTCCTTCCCACAGGTCGTCGAGCGTTCCGGCGTATTGCCACATTGCCGGAGGTGTGTCAGCTTCGCTCGACCGTGAAGATGTCGCCATTGGTCAGCCCTGCTTGTGCGATGGTGTCGGCCGGCTCGAGGATCTCGCCGCTTTCGTTGCGCATCGTGATAGCTCCCCGTCGCTCTGGCGCCAGGCCCCAGGCCACCAATTGGCGGCCCAGCTCGGCCACCGTGCGTTCATTCGGCGTGACGATAACGCGGCCCACGAAGTCGTCGCTGGCGTAGCCGAACAAATAGATGCGCACCGCCGCCGCCTCACGCTGTTGGGATGGGGTCGAGGCGCCACGGATCGAGACCGCGGCGCAGATCCTTGCCGTTTTCCGCCGGCGCGGCCAGGCCCATCCACTCGACCAGATCGATGAGCTTGCCGGGCGCCTCGCCGGCGACGATCCGATCCACCACGCTTTTGTGGCCGGCGAAACGTTGCGGCTCCTGCTGGAAGATCCAACGACACGGTTCCGAGCAGAACAGATATCGCCTGCCATCCATCTCGAGCGTGCAGGCGGTGTTGCGACCCGGCCTGATGAACAGGGTCGGGAGCTGGCAGAGGTTGCACAGCGCTGGCAGACCGTAGGAAAGCGTGTTCGTCTCACCCCGGGCCTGCCAGCGTCCTTCCAGCTGATCCCACAGCGGACCGTAGAGGTCGTTCCAACGCGGGTATTTGTCGTTCAGCCAGGATCGTTCAGCCGCACTTGGTGACGCGACGTCGAACCACAACGTTGTCCGGTAGGTGTAGAGGCCCAGCTGGAAGCTGTGGTGCGCGTAGTCGAGCTCCTCCATGAAAAGGTCCCAGAACCAGGGTTTTTTCAGATCGAACTCGGCAAGGTTCTTCATGAACTGCTCAGTTACCCATTCGGTCATGAATTCTTTGAACGAGCGCGCCCGCGCATCCAGCGGGGTGAGGTATTCCATCGCAGTTCCCGTCAGCGCCAAGAACAACCGCCAACATCGCCACCACATCTTGTCGATGAGATATTGCGCGCGCTCACGTGATCCGTTGTCCAGTAGCGTCCGCATCACCGGGTGGCCGATCTGGGCGTGGCGGGCCTCGTCGGTCTGAATGCTTGCCAGCGTCTTTTCGAACAGATGGTGGTGAGCGCGATCGGCCAGGGCCGCCATCGCCATGAATTGCAGGTTGGTGAAGCCCGTCTCGAAGACGAAGTTGAGCTGGATGGCGAGGTCGAGCGCGTCAGCGGCGAGGAACATGTCGTCGAACAGGTGGCGTGCAGCAAGGATGACCCACTGGTTGGTGTGGTACGCCTTGTGCGTCCAGTCGAAGTTCCCGTCGTGCGAGAGCAGGTCGCTGCCGATCAGCAGCGGAATCTGGGTATGGCGGATCTCGTCGAGGGCGCCGAGGGTCGCCATCATCCGCCAGGCGCTGTCACGGCCGAACCGAGCCATGCGCAACTCGGCGACCGCGCCGGCGTATTCGGCCAAAGCGATCGCGCCGTTGTGAAATTTCACCAACTCCAGCCAACCCGGGTCGAGTTCGTCGACCAGGCGTGGCTTCGACAGTGCTGCACGCACTCCGAGGACAGCCGCGTCTTTGTCCCGCTGATTCGCCACGTACTCCCGGTAGGTGGTGCGGTAGGCCTCGCTCCAGCCCTGCCAGGCCTCGTGGGCCAGCCAGGGGCGGCCGCTGATCTGTTCAGGAAAGAGGCTGGGTTCATCGACGTAGCGCGGGGTCCAGTCGACCTTGCGCGCTATGTCGAGCCAGTCGTCTCTTCGAAGTACCATTTCGCTGCCTCGGTAATCGCCGTATCGGAGTCGCGCGCTGCCCCGGCCAGCACTTCATCGGGTGGCAGGTAGTACGGGTTTTCGATCAGCATCCCGCCAACCAGCATGCGCGGGTGTGTCTTGAGCAGGTTGACGATGATTCCGGCGCCGAAACGGTCGATGTCGTATAGGCAAACGACGACCTGCGGGTAGAGCGGCAGGTACCGATTCATCTCGGACTCCAGCAGGAGCAACTCGTGCGTATCAGGCACGACGTCTCGCCGCGACCAGGTCTCGACCGCGCGCACGAGGTCAAACCGCCCGTCGTACATGGCATCTGCCATCGCGGCTTTCCATGCGCCGATGATCTCGTCGGCGGAGAATCGGCCTGACCGCAGGTACAAATCAGCCGCCCGGATCACTTCGAGTTGCTTGGCGCCAGCTGACGAGGACGTAGCCGCGTTATGCCCGAGCATCTTGAAGGCCTTGGGCGGATCGGTCTCATCGACCACGCAGATGCATTTATCGCCCGCGATCAGCCCCGCCTCCAGGAACGGGATCACCACCTGGTCGCGCTCGGGCTGGCCTGCGTAGAGACCGCAGATGTGATCGCCCACCTGGGCCCTGAGGCCATTCACTCCCAGCGCAATACCAGAGGACACCAGCCGCCCATCAATTGGATTTGACCAGCATAGTCGAGGTCGCGGCGTAATGGCGGGTGCAGTTTCGCGCAGGCGCCGTCGTGAGATCTGTTCGGTCGTGCGCCGGCGTCGCTGCTACCCCTGGCAGAGCAGTTCGCACCGTGGTTTTCGGCCCATCGGGCGCGCGCGCAGACCATCCCCTACTGCCAGACTTCGTCAACGGTGGCGCTTCTTCGACGTGTGAGGTCGTCGGGGT
>DASQRI010000440.1:0-2466 GCA_035642975.1 Mycobacterium sp. | reverse complement strand
TTCCGGCGCCGACTCGACACCACGCCGACGGCCTACCGACACAGTTTTCGCGCGGCCGCTCGCTGAGCACCCCTGGTCAACACGATTACGCGTAAGTCGTTGGCGGATTGACGCTTTGGGAACATCGTCAGCGGCGCTGCGCGGCTCGGGCGGCGTGCACCGAGGCCACGGCGCTGGAGCCCTCACCGACGGCGGCTGCGACTCGCTTCATGGATCCATGCCGCACATCGCCGACGGCGAAGACGCACGGTTGCGATGATTCGAACGCCAGCGGTGGCCGCCCGGAGTCGGTCCACCTCGAGCGCAGGTCGTGGGCGGGTAGGGATGAGTCGGTGTAAAGGAACCCCGACTCGTCTCGCGCGAGGCTGGACAGCCAGTCGGTCGCCGGGACGGCGCCGATGAAGCAGAACAGGGCCGTGCTCGGCTCGATGAATGTGCGGCCCGACGGGCGGTGTAACAACGACACAGCGCTGAGCCTGTCGTTGCCGTGCAGCGCAGTCAGCTCAGTTGCGGTGCGAACTGTGATGGCGGGGTGCGCCACTACCCTTTGGACCAGATAGTCCGACATCTTGTCGGCGAGGCCGGAGCCTCGGATAACCAGGGTGACGCTGCTACCGCGTGACGCCAGGTACAGCGCAGCTTGTCCGGCCGAGTTGGCACCTCCCAGCACCGTCACCGGCTGACCTGCACAGTGACGGGTTTCTAGTTCGGTCGCCGCGTACTGAATGGCTCCGATCCGCTGAAAATCCTGCCAGCGTGGCAGCGGGAGGGATCGGTACTGGGCGCCCGTCGCGACGATGATCGCGCTGGTGTCCACCCGTGTGGAGTCCTCCAAGACGACGTATGGCTGGTTGCCGCCTGACAACGCGGTGACACGGCAGGGAGCGAATATCTGAGCACCAAACTTCATCGCTTGGACCAGCGCCAACTTGGTCAGCATCGTCCCGTCGATCCCGTCGGGGAATCCCAAATAGTTCTCGATGCGTGCGCTCGAGGAGGCCTGACCACCCGGCGCGACCGCGTCGAACAGCAACGTCGCCAATCCCTCTGAGGCGCCGTAAACCGCGGCGGCAAGACCTGCCGGCCCGGCTCCGATCACGACGAGATCGGTCGCCGCGAAAGGTTCGCGGCTCGTGTAGGTGAGCCCGAGCGTCTCCGCCAGGACGGACGCCGTCGCGTTCGTGATGACCGTGCCGTTCACAACCGCGACCGGCAACTGCGAAGGCTGGAGCTGGTTTTGGGAGATGGCTCCCGCCCCGATTAGAGATTCAACGTCGTACCAGCGATGGGGTATCCCCAGCCGGGCGGCGTAGCTTCTCAGCGACATGGTCTGCGGGGACAGAGCCGCGCCGATGATCTCGACCGCCTCACCGGCGGTGTCGATCAATGCCGACCGTCGCGCTCGAAGCATCCTGACCACGATCTCGGACAGCTCGACGTCTTTGGCGAGCAGCCGCCGCAACGCTGCCGGGGCGATCCGCCGCACGGTACCGGCGACCGCAACGCGTGCGGTCAGAAACGCATTCTGGGAGGTGAGGAGACTGAGTTCGCCCACGAATTGACTGGGCCCGAACCGTGCAACGATTTGCTCGCGCGCCACATGGGTGGCCTCGCGGACGATCTCGACGACGGCGTCGTCGGCGAAGAACAGGTCAACGTCGGAATCGCCGGACTGAAAAAGCTTCTGCCCCAACGCCACTGGTTCAGGCTGACTGATCGTGTCGATGCGTTGACGTTGTTGTGCGCTCAGCAGCGGGTATGCATCCGGCGCAGGTGGCTGGGGATCGGCGCTGTCAGGCCCGGGGGCCGAACTGGCTGAACTCATCGAGGTACACGATCAAGCGTGGGCAGATCGCCTCAAGCCGGGTACTGAAACCAATCGTCTACGGCTTTCACCTTGTCCGGGGTGAAGGGCGGAAATAGGTGTTCAATCGCGACATCTGGAGGTGATACCAGTATCGATTTAGCGTGAGACAGCATGTCGAATCCGTACTTTCCGTAGTAGTGCCCTATTCCGGAGGCACCACTGCCGCCGAACGGCATCGTCTCGACGTAGAGGGCGACGTTGGTCTGGTTTACCGCGCCACCGCCGAAGGAGAATTGGGTCACGAAGCGGTCGATGGTTTCCTGGCTTCGGCTGAAGACGTATCCGGCGAGCGGTCGAGGCGTCTGGCTCATCTGATCGAAGGCCTCATCCAACGACGAATACCGCAGGACGGGCAGTATTGGCCCGAACACTTCATCCTTCATGACCTGGTCGCTCCAGGACACCGGATACACGATGGTCGGGTCGAGATATCGGGCGTCGGGGTCCCCGGTGCCGCCGTGGACAACCTTGGCTTGGTCGATGACACCCAACAGGCGTTCGACGTCGTGGGAACTGACGATCCGTGAGTAGTCGGAGTTCGTCTTGGGGTCGGGCCCATACATCTCGGTGAGCGCCTTCTTGGCTTCGGCGACAAAGGA
>DASQRI010000439.1:0-6563 GCA_035642975.1 Mycobacterium sp. | reverse complement strand
TCGGCCGGGACGCGGACCCTGCCCTCCAAGTCAGCCTGCCCGGTCATGCACGCCCTTTCTGGATCTTCTGGATCTTCGGGATCGCGGTCGAAACCCCTCCGCGAGGGTACGTGCGGCGGCGATCCGGGAGTTATCCACAGTCTCGCTTTTATCCAAAGATGACGGTTGACGGAGCAGCTTCCGTCGCTTTCACCCGTTAGTATTCGCACATGCGTTCGAGTTGCCGTGAGGACATCGTGAAGCGTTGGGATGCGCTGCATGACGCAGTATCCGACGTGCTCGAACTGAACTACGACGGACTCACTACGCCGGAATGCCTCAGGTTGCTGGAACGGCTGGAAACCGAATCTCGGCGGCTGCCGGTGCCGGGCCATGCGTTGATCAACAAGCTGGTACGCGAGGCCGACCACACGGAGTTGGGCGGCAAGCTCGCGCACGCCCTGGCCAGCCGGCTGCGTATCAGCCGCGGCGAGGCCGGCCGGCGGATCCACGAAGCCGAGGACTTGGGTCCGCGTCAGTCCGTGACGGGCGAGCCGCTGCCGCCGCGCCTTGAGGCGACTGCCGCGGGCCAGCGCGACGGCCAGATCGGCGCCGGACACGTCGCGGTGATTCGGCGCTTCTTCGAGCAGTTGCCGTCCTGCATCGACGTTGCGACCCGCGACAGTGTCGAAGCGAAACTCGCGGGCCACGCCGCCCAGTTCCGCCCCGATCAGCTGGCCAAGCTGGCTGACAAATTGACCGACTGCCTCAACCCGGACGGGAATTTCACCGACGACGATCGCGCCCGTCGCCGCGGTCTGATCCTGGGCAAGCAAGACGTCGACGGGATGAGCCGGTTGACCGGCTGGCTGACACCCGAAGCACGCGCCGGCCTGGAGGCGACGCTGGCTCGCCTGGCCGCCCCGGGGATGTGCAACCCCGCCGATAACGAGCCATGTGTAGATGGCACCCCTTCTGAGCCCGCCATCCAAGGTGACGCCCGCAGTGAGGCGCAGCGTAATCATGATGGTCTGAACGCCGCACTTCGTGCGGTACTCGCCAGTGGAAAGCTCGGTCAGCACAACGGCTTACCGGCCAGCATCATCGTCACCACCACGCTGCAGGAATTGGAAGCCGGTTGCGGCCGGGCACTGACCGGTGGTGGATCGCTCTTGCCGATGTCCGACGTGATCCGGATGGCCAGTCACGCTCACCACTATCTCGCGATCTTCGACAAGGGCCGAACCCTGGCGCTGTACCACCGCAGACGGTTGGCTTCACCTGCACAGCGAATAGTGCTGCACGCCAGGGACCGTGGATGCTCCTTCCCGGGATGCGACGTACCCGGCTATCTGACCGAAGCTCATCACCTCGATCCGTGGGCACTGTGCCGCGAAACCGATGTCGACGACTTGACCTGGTGCTGTAGAACGCATCACAAGCTGGCCGAACAAGGCTGGATCACTCGAAAGATCGCCAATGGCGTGACGGAGTGGCTGCCACCGGCTCACCTCGACTACGGACAGCCGCGGATCAATACGCTTCACCACCCAGAGACTTTCCTGGGCCAGGATCTATGACGCCGTCAGGCTCGGTCACCCTCGGTGTCGTCGAAGAATTGCCAGTCGCCGTCGACGTCGACTTCCATGCGCCAACCGAGCTCGGAGTTGTCGGCCTTGGCGTCGACGAACCATGCGTGCGCGTCGTCGGCGCTGGAAATGTCCTTGGTGTCGACGATGTCGCCGTGCGGGTTGATTACTCGGTAAGTAGCCATCTCCGAGGATTACCCGCTGCGAGCATGCCGAATCGTGCTACTCGCCGGCGAACTGCGGCGGGCGTTTGGCGAAGGTCGCCGCGATGCCCTCCGACAGGTCCTTGGATGGCAGGAATGCCGAGTTCCATGCCGCAACATAGCGCAGGCTCGCCGACACCGCCGAAATACGTTGCTGGTCAAGGACATCCTTGATACCGCGGACGGTCAGCGGCGGGTTTGCGGCGATCTCCGCTGCGGTCGCGTGCGCGGCCTGCAGGGTGGCATCGGCGTCAGCGAAGACGTCGTTGACCAACCCGATCTTCTCGGCGCGCGCGGCGTCGATGTCTTTACCCGTCAGCGCCAGCTCCCGCAGGTGGCCGTCGGACATGATCAGCGGCAGCCGGGCCAGGCTGCCCACGTCGGCGACGATCGCCAGCTTGACCTCGCGGACGGAGAACTTCGCGTCGGCGCTCGCGTACCGGAGGTCGACGGCTGAGATCAAGTCGACGCCACCGCCGACGCACCAGCCGTGCACCGACGCGATCGTCGGGGTGCGGCAGTCGGCGACGGCGCTGATCGTGTTCTGCATACGCAGCACCTCGGCGTGGAAATCGGTGCGAGGCCCCGCCAAGGCGCCTTCGGCCAGGACCGGCGCCAGCGTCCCGCCCATCGCCGGAAGGTCCAGGCCGTAGCTGAAGTTCTTTCCGGAGCCGGTGATGACGATGGCCCGGACATCGCGGTCGGCGTCCAGAGCGGCGAACACTTCCGGCAGTTCCGACCAGAACGCCGGTCCCATCGCGTTGCCCTTGCCCGGCCCGATCAACGTCACCTGTGCGACGTGGTCTTTGGTTTCGACGGTGACGGATTCGTATGGCTCACCCATGCCGAGACCGTACCGTGGACTTCATGTGTTCCGACCTGCGGCCCGGACCTGACTCACCGCCCACCGACGAACTGGCCAGCGCGGAAGCCGCGCTGGGCGTTCTGCAACATGTGCTGCATCCGATCTCGCGCGACGAGTGGTCCAACTCCACCCCATGCTCGAAGTATGACGTGGTGCAGTTGACCGACCACCTATTCACCTCCATCAGCCTGATCGGTGGAGCAGCGGGCGCGGAGTTTCCGCAACGGGATAGCGACGATTCGGTGGAGCGGCAGGTTATCGGGGTGGCCCGGCCCGCACTCGACGCGTGGCATCGTCGCGGGCTGGACGGCACGGTGACTGTGGGCGCAAACGAGATACCCGCCAAATTCGCCGTGAGCATCCTCTCGATCGAATTCCTGGTCCACGGTTGGGATTACGCTGCGGCGACCAGACATCCGATTGACGTCACCGAGTCGCTGGCCGAATACGTGCTGGGGCTTGCCAATACAGTCATCACCCCGCAAGGACGTGCGACGGTGGGCTTCGGCGATCCGGTCCCGGTCGCCGAAAATGCGGCGGCCTTTGACCGGCTGATCGCGTTCAGCGGCCGGGATCCGGCCGCCCGAGCTTAGACGCGCTCCAGGTAAAAGTAGAAGTACCGGCCGCTATCGACGACGCCTTTGCCGTTCATGATGCCCATCACCGCGTCGCCGTCGATCGTCTTGAAGTGATCGTGCACAGGTTGGCCGTCGTAAACCATGGTGGCAGTTACTTCGCCGCGAAACTCCTCCAGCCACAGGCTGGCCTCGCCCTTTCCCATCTTGACGTTGGAGAACCGGTGCCCGTCGTCGTCGAGGCACACCAGCGGCTGAACGTCGGCGGGCGAGTTGAACGTCTTCCCGAACCAGCGGGCCTTCTCGAGTTGGCCGTTCATCCGGTGGCCGGTGACGAACTCGCCGCCTTTCCACTCGCCGAGCATGCCGTCGATGGTGGCCGGCGGCAGACTCGACCAGAAGTCGTCGAGCTCGGCGTCGTCGATGGCACCGGTGCGTTCCTTGAACTCGGTGAACTTCTTGCGCGCCAACGTGTCACCCATCGCGATCTCCTTTCAGGTTCTAATTGTCCGGTTCCTCCCCGGGCCGCTGCTCGGCCCGCATCGTCACCGGGCTAAATCCAGCCCTGCGCGAATTGCAGCAGAGCGTCGTTTTCCTCCGGCGCACCGATGGTGACCCGGACTCCGTCGGTGCCGTACGGGCGGACCACGATGCGCGATTCGGCGGCCTGCTCCACGAAGTCCAGCGTGCGCGGCCCCAGCGGCAGCCAGACGAAATTCGCCTGCGAGGGCGGCAGGGTGAACCCGGCGTTGCGCAGGGCGTCGCTCACCCGCCTGCGTTCGGCGACCACGGCGTCGGTGCGGGCGAGTAGCTCGTCGGCGGCGTCCAGCGATGCAATCGCCGCGGCCTGCGAGATGCTCGTCAACGTGAACGGCACGTAGGCCTTGTCCAGGGCGGTGATCAACTCCGGGTGGCCGGCCGCATAGCCCACCCGCAGGCCGGCGAGGCCGTACGCCTTCGAAAACGTCCGCAGCACAATGACATTACCGTGACCACGCACCAGGGCAAGGCTGTCGGGCAGCAGCCCGTCGCGGATGTATTCGACGTAGGCCTCGTCGATCGCGATCAGGATATGCGACGGCACGGCCTCGACGAACCGGGTCAAAGCGTCCGGATCGACCACCGTCGAGGTGGGGTTGTTGGGGTTGCAAACGAAGATCAGCCTGGTGCGGTCGGTGACCGCGGCGAGCATCGCATCCAAGTCGAAGGTGTGGTCGGAAAGCGGGACCTGGACCGCGGTGGCGCCGGCCAGGCGGACTTGCAGCGGGTAGATCTCGAAGCTGCGCCAGCCGAACAGCACCTCGTCGCCCGCCGTGGTGCTGATCTGGATGAGCTGTTGGCACAGGCTCACCGATCCGCAGCCGACGGCGATGTGCTCGGGTTCCCAGCCGCCGGCGCTGCCGACCCGGCCGGAGTTCAGGTGCTTGGCCAACGCCGATTTGAGGTCGACGCAGCCGTTGTCCGGGTAGCGGTTGACGACATCGGTTGCGCGCTCGATGGCCGCGCGGACACTGGGCAACGGGCCGGACACGGTCTCGTTGCTGGCCAACTTAATTGCGCCTGGGACCGTTTTGCCGGGTACGTAGGCTGGCAGCTCGGCCAATTCGGGGCGCAGGCGAGCGGTCATTTCGACAGCATATGTCCGGGCTGTGTACGCTGTGCTCCGCGGCGGTTCCGGTAGCCCGGGGAGGCTCCGGTACCCTCGGAAAATCCAAGGAGGCGTGCCAGAGCGGCCGAATGGGACTCACTGCTAATGAGTTGTCCCCTTACCGGGGACCGGAGGTTCAAATCCTCTCGCCTCCGCCACCGCGATAACTGAACACAGGCGCCCGTAGCTCAACGGATAGAGCATCTGACTACGGATCAGAAGGTTGGGAGTTCGAATCTCTTCGGGCGCGCTCTGTACCAGCGGAAACGCGCTGAGCCCGGGTCAGCTTCCGGGGAGACTGTCACGAATTGTCACAACCCGTGCCAAACTGTGCGCGCCCTCAGCGAGCGCGTCGAGCTGAGAGTGCACGTAGGTGCGCATCGTGAACGCCACATCGGCGTGGCCGAGCCACGCTGCAATCACCGCGGGCGGGACGCCTTGCAGATGCATGGTGGTGCCGCAGGTGTGCCGCGCGCCGTGCAACCGGATATGCGGCACGCCCGCGGCGGCGACCGCCTTGGTCCACATCTTGGAGAGTGTGTCGGGGTGGTAGGGCTCGCCGGCCTCGTTGCACACCACGTGAGGCTCTCGTCGACAACGAGTTTGCGGAAGACCTAACCGATGTCGCGGTTCGCAGGGAATCGATTGAGCCTTGCCCGTCGAAGTGCGTCACCGTGCCACCCCCCTATCTTGCAGCGCGAGCCGCAATGCCCTCAGGGCGTGGTGCAACCTCGACTTCACGGTGCCTTCAGCAATCTGCAGGTCCTCGGCGATCTGTGCCGTCGTCCACCCCAGGTAGCACGAGCGTCGAATCACGGCGCGGTGCTCGGCAGACAGCTGTGCCATCGCGTCGCCGATCAGCATCCGGTCCAGCGCTGGGTTCATCTCATCGGGGCCGGCGTGCACGGGTGCAGCGGCGTCGTCCAACGACCTGACTTCGTTGCGGAACCGTGAGCTGCGGCGCTCGTCGATAATCATGTTGCGCGCGACGGTGAACAGCCAGGACCGTGTCGACCGCTCCCTGTCGTCGGTAACCTCTGGGTGCTGCCACGCGCGGAGCAGCGTCTCCTGTACGACGTCCTCGGCGCGGGCCCGATCACCGGTCAGCCGCAGCGCATAGCGCCATAATGCTGCCGCGTGCTCGTCGTAGAGCGCCCGCACCGCCACGACATCCGGCTGCGCCATTACCCATTCTCCTATCGTTGACACGATCGGCTTTAGAGCGATCGTCAATGGCTGGTCATGGCGCTCGATCTCCCCGTACGGTTGGTGGATATGCTCTTGGGTTTCACACTCCGCCGTATGGACGGTCATGTCCAAGACTCACCGCTGAACACGTGATAACCGACGCTTATCAACACGAGCTGGCCGGCGACGCGACAACTCAAAAAGCGTCATAAATCCAGCGTGCGCTCAGCTGGCTTTGCTGGGAAAATCTTGACAATCTATTGACGGCGAGAGGCGCCTTCTTTGCACCATCAACCGATGACTGCAACCTCGGGGTACTCCCAGGAGGACGGCGAGAATGGTGACTACTACTGAGAACAGCAGCAGCAGAGGATTGCGACAGGCCCGAAAGTCGAGCCCGGTAAGCGCGGTCGCTGGCAACCATCGATATCAGAAGTTATCCATGGGTTGTTCGCCACGCGTCTGCGCGAGGCGGGCAGCTGCCAGCAACTGATCTGCGTCGTGCAGGCAGCCGCA
>DASQRI010000438.1:0-7297 GCA_035642975.1 Mycobacterium sp. | reverse complement strand
ACAGCGGGGGGTCGGTCTGGATCAGACCCCGCTGCGGGTGCTGGCTACTACGAGAAGATGGCGCACGATCGCCGAGGGTAGACGCTGACGGGTCGGATGTGCAACTTCATTACTATGTTCTGCCTTGCGATTGCAGCCAGGGTCGTGATCGGTGCCCGAGCGCAGCCCTCAGCGCAATCTGGCGGCGGCGGCGGCTCGGACGGTAACACCGGGTTACAACCACCAGGACGCGGCGGCGTCCAGGTGGCGGCGCGTGCGATGGCGGGCCAGGCTCTCGTCGCCCTGGGCGATCGCTTCGATGATGCGCAGATGAGCGTGTTGCACGTCAACCAGGTCGCTATGGCTGGGCGACTTGTGTTCGGTGCTGACCCACAGCCCCCGAAACAGTTCCACGAGGATGCGCAGAAATAAATCCAGCACCGCATTACCGGCCAGCTGCGCTAGGCCGGTGTGAAATAAAAACTCCGCCATGCCGGCCTTGCGCAGATCGTTGCCGGCCTCCTCGATGATCATCCGGTGACTGTCGAGAAAGGCCCGCACCTCCGGCGTATCGCGCCTTTTGACCACCTTTGCGACGTTGTCGATCTCGATGGTGTCGCGCACCAATCGGAGGTCTTCGCGGCGCGGCTTGCGATATTGCAGATACCGCGCGATGGTGTCAATGCTGGCCTGCGCCTGCGGTTCTGCGACGATCAGGCCGCCACCGGGTCCTCGGCGCATTGTCGCGACGGCATGATATTCCAGCAGCCGCACCGCTTCTCGAAGCACCGAGCGGCTGACTCGGTAGCGCTCCAGCAACGCAACCTCGGTTCCGAAAACCTCCCCTACTCGCCAGCCGCTGGTGGCGATATCGTCGCGGATGGCGGCCGCCAGAACCTCGGCGAGCTTGCCATGCGGCGCTTCGCGACCGGAACCGCGCCGCTTGCGCGCGCGGCCCGCGGGCTGGTGATATTGCAGCCAGGCGGTCACCGATTCCGCGTGACGTTCGCTCAGTGTCATGGCACGCGCGGCGTCGCCTGCGGTGACCGCGGCGACGATGTCCGCGTGTTCGCGGTGCCTGCGGTCGATCGCCGCCAGGGCGTCGCTGGCGGACTCCAATCGCGAATCTTCGGCATACCGAACGGTCAGTCGCATCAGAATGTCGATAAACAGTTGCAGGACAGGGTTTTTGGACTGCTCAGCCAGCGCTGCGTGAAACTCGTCGCGCGGCGTCACCGGATCGGGTGTGCGGCGCTGCTCGGCGCCCAGTACCGCACGCAACAGGTCGATGCCCGCTTCATCGATCCGCTGCGCGGCAAGTGAGGCCGCCAACGGCTCGAGCAGCAGGCGCGCATCCAGCAGATCACTGATCGTGGTGCCCAGATACTCCAGATAGATGATGATGGCGTGCGTCGCCGGTGCGGCGTCGGGCTCGCAGACCAGCAGCCCGCCGTTGGGGCCACGACGCATCCGCGCGACCTGGTGATGCTCGACAAGCCGAACCGCCTCTCGCAGCACTGATCGACTGACCCGGTAGCGCTGTTGGAGCGCCTGCTCGGAACCCAGCGATTGCCCGATCGGCCAGCCGCGCCGGATGATGTCGGCCTCGATGCGGCGTGCGATCTGGGAAGCTCGCTTATCGGGCCGGTGCTGGACGTCGGTACCGGAGCTGGCATGCACACCAGTTTGAGGGTTCAATGTCACTCTCGCGCAACGCTACTCAGCATGTCAGCAGCATGCATCCGGCGATCGGCCCGCCGCCCACCGCGGCCACCGCGACTTCCGGGCGTTGCTGCACCTGCCGCTCCCCCGCCTCGCCGCGCAACTGCAGGCAGGTCTCGTGCAACAGCCAGTAGCCGTGCATCCGGCCTGCCGAGAGCTGTCCGCCGTAGGTATTGAGCGGCAGCTTGCCGTCCAGGGCGATCCGCTCGGCCCCCTCGACGAACGGCCCGGCTTCGCCGTCACTGCAGATGCCCAGGGCCTCCAGCCAGGCGAAGGTGAGAAAGGTGAAGCCGTCGTAGAGTTCCGCGAGGTTCAGATCGGCGGGCGTCAGGTCGGTCCGCGACCACATCTGCGTCGCCGCATCAGCCGATGCCATCTTCGGATAGTCCGCGCGATGGAACCAGCCGCCGGCCCCGTCGGAGCCGCCGACCGCCTCTACCTTCACCGCCCGGTGCGGACAGTCCTTGGCGTAGTGGGCCGCTGAGACCACCACCGCGATCGACCCGTCGATGGGAACGTCGCAATCCAGCAGCCCGAACGGCGCGGACACCATGCGCGCGCCCAGGTAGTCGGCCATCGTCATCGGATCCCGGTACACCGCACGAGGATTCAATGCAGCGTTACGTCTGCTGTTGATCGCCAGCCAGCCCAGCTGCTCCTTGGTGGTTCCGTACAGCTCCATGTGGCGGCGACAGTTCAGCGCCAGCCAGTTCGACGCTGAATATGCCTGGGCGGCAACCAGATCGTTGACATCGTCCATCGGGCCGACCGCGGGCGGCGTTTCACCCTCAGGCGTGTCGAACATCCGCGCCAGCGGTGGAGGCTCGGCATTCTCATCCTGCTTCACCGGCACCGTGCCGCCCAGCATCTGGATCGTCCGGTAGATGACGACGTGGCGTGCGTGGCCCTCGGACACCGCGCGGCATGCCGATATCACCGGGTTGAGCAGTCCGCCGGTGCCGAACCCCGACCCGCAGTCGGGGGCTTCGATCCGCAGCCCGGCATTGACCTCGGCGGCGGGGGTATCGCCCAGGGTGGCGATGCCGTCGACGTCTGCGGCAGCCAGGCCGGCGTCCTCGATGGCGGCCCGCACCGCTTCCATGGTGAGTTCCAACCCGGGAATGCCGGTGCGACGGCCGATTCGGGAGATTCCGATGCCGGAAATGATCGCGTCTTTTTCGAAGTAGCTCATCTACGCCGTCCGTTAGACCAACCCGCTCTTCACCAACCCAAGAAAGTAGAGTGTACTGTATTGCTGGTGTCGACCGAGGCGGCGTCGCAACTTCGCATCGCGCATTGCGACCAATGCGCGCGTTGGGTCCACCCCGCCGCCGGCGAATGCCGCGACTGCGGCGGCCCACTGGTCGCGCGGCCGGTGTCCGGTCACGGCACGGTCTTCACCTACACGGTGAACCATCACGCCTTCAACCCCGAGCTCCCGACGCCTTACGTGATCGCGCTCGTCGAGCTCGCCGAGCAAAGTGGACTGCGGGTAGCAGCGAATATCGTTGACTGCGAACCGGATTCGGTAATGTGCGGCATGCGCGTCGAGGCCCTGCCGGAGCTCGGCCCCGGCGGCGCACCCCGGTTCGCACCCGCCGACTAGCGCTCGCCAGAGCGTGCCCGCTAGTTGATCAGCGGGTCGCGCGGCATCCCGAGTATCCGCTCGGCGATCTGATTGCGGGTCACCTCGGAGGTGCCGCCGGCGATCGCCATGCCCCGGGCGCCCATCACCAAGCGACCCGACAGCACGCCGGGCCCATCGAGCAATGCAACCTCAGGCCCCACCAGCGCCGCCATGATCGCCGCGCCCTCGACCATGTGGTCGGCCAACTTCAGCTTGGTGATGTTGCCTTCCGGACCCGGGCCCGCTCCTTCGACGCTGCGCGCGATGCGGCGTAAATTCAGCAGCCGCAGGGCGTTCTCCTCGGCGAGATATGACCCCACTCGAATTCGCCCACCCGCCAACCGATCCGGCTGATCGCGGACCAGCTGAACCAGCTGCGCGGCCAGCCCCTCATAGAAGGACCCGCTGCCGCCGATGCTGACACGCTCGTTGCCCAGCGTCGCCCTCGCGACCGTCCAACCCGAATTGGGCGGCCCCACAACGTCCTCGTCCGGCACGAACAAGTCGTTGAAGAACACCTCGTTGAAATCCGAGCCGCCGGTGATCTGCCGCAGCGGTCGCACCTCGACCTCGGGGGCTTTCATGTCGACGATCACCGTGGTGATGCCGGCGTGCTTGGGCGCCTCCGGGTCGGTGCGCACGGTGGCCAGGCCGCGCGCGCAGTAGTGCGCCCCGCTTGTCCACACCTTCTGCCCGTTGATCTTCCATCCGCCGTCCACCCGGGTAGCGCGGGTCTTGATGGAGGCCGCGTCCGAGCCGGCGTCGGGCTCGGAGAACAACTGGCACCAGACCTCGTCTTTGCGCAGCGCCTTCTCGACGAATCGTTCAATCTGCCAAGGCGTCCCGTGCTGGATCAGGGTCAGTATCACCCAGCTGGTGATGCCGTAGTCCGGTCGCTTGATGCCCGCGGCGCGGAACTCTTCTTCGATGACCAGCTGCTCCACCGCGTCGGCGGCGCGGCCCCACGGTTTGGGCCAGTGCGGCATCACGTAGCCCGTCTCGATCAGCTTGTCGCGCTGCGGCTGCTTGTCCAGCGCGGCGATCTCGGCGGCGTCGTCACGAATCCTGGTGCGCAGCTCCTCAGCCTCGGGCGGCAGGTCCAGGCTGTTCTCCCGGGCGGCACCCGCGGCGGTGCGCTCGAACACGTCGCGGGCCGGCGCGTCACCGCCGAACAGTGCAGTGGTTACCAGCGCCCGCCGCAGGTGCAAGTGTGCGTCGTGCTCCCAGGTGAAACCGATACCGCCGTGCACCTGGATGTTGAGTTCGGAGTTGCGCGCATACGCCGGAAACGCCAGCGCCGCCGCCGATGCGGCCGCCAGCCGGAACTGGGCTTCGTCCTCTGATAAGTCCTCGGATGCCGCGCGGGAGGCGTCCCACACCGCGGCGATCGCCGACTCGGCGCCGACGATCATGTTCGCGCAATGATGCTTGACCGCCTGGAAGGTGGCGATGGTGCGGCCGAACTGCTGGCGCACCTTCGCGTAGTCCACAGCGGCCTCCACGCAGTCCGCGGCCCCACCGACCGCCTCGGCGGCCAGCAACGTTCGGGCGCGGGCCAGTGCCGATTCCCGCGCACCGGCCAGGATGTCGTCGGCGGTGACGCTGACGTTGTGCAGCCGGACCCGTCCGGAGCGCCGGGTCGGATCCAAGTTCTCCGGCACCTCGACCGACACGCCCCCGCGGCCGCGGTCCAGCACCAGCACGTCATCACCCGCGGCGATCAGCAGTAGTTCGCCCAGGCCCGCTCCCAGGACGATCCCGGCCTCGCCGTCGGCCACGCCGTCGTTGACCGCCACCTGGCCGGCCAGGCCGATGCCCGCGGTCACGGTTCCGTCGATCAGCCCCGGCAGCAGCCGCGACTTCTGTTCGGCGGAGCCGTCTTTGGCGATCACGGCCGACGCGATGACGGTCGGCACAAACGGCCCCGGCGCCACCGCGCGACCGAGTTCGTCGATGACGACCACCAGCTCGGGCAGCCCGTAGCCCGAGCCGCCGTGGTCCTCGTCGATGTGCAGGCCGAGCCAGCCGAGTTCGACGATGCCCTGCCAGAACGGCGGTCGTGCCTCCTCGGGCGCGTCCAGCAGCGACCGCGCCGCCGCACGGGCCTTCTGCGAAGTCAGGAAACCGCGGGCAACCTCAGCGAGTTCGCGGTGGTCATCGGTCAGTGCGATACCCATGCGCGGGCCTTCCTCTTGGACACCATCGGCCGGTGAGAAAGAGTGTACTTAAATGCGCCCGCCGCCCAACCGGCTGGTCGGTTGGCTACCGCATCACTTGGGCGCGAACCGCTGTCCGGCGTCCAGTCGCAGGCACTGGCCGTTCAGCATCGGGTTGTCCACGATGGCCGCGACCAGCTTCGCGTACTCCTCGGGACGGCCCAGACGCTTGGGGAACGCAGCGTCCTTAGTCAGCGCGGTGGCGAATTCGTCCGGAATCCCCTTGGTCAACCCGGTCGCGAACAAGCTTGGCGCAATCGCCAGCACGCGGATGCCGAGCGACCCGAGGTCGCGTGCCATGGTCAGGCACATGCCGGCGATGCCGGCTTTGGCTGCGGTGTAGGCGACCTGGCCGATCTGACCTTCGAACGCCGCGATCGAGGCGGTGTTGATGATGACGCCGCGTTCCTCGTCTTCTGGCTCGTTGGTGCTCATGTGGCTGGCTGCCAGCCGGCTGATGTTGAACGTCGCGATGAGGTTGAGATCGATCGTCGATCGGAAGGACTCGAGATCGTGCGGACCGGATTTCGATATGGTCCGCTTGCCGATGCCACCACCGGCCGTCGTCACCGTGACATGCAGGCCACCGAGCTTGTCGACGGCGGACTGCAGAACTTCCTCGGTTCCGGCGAAATCGGTCACGTCAACCGGATAGAACTCGCCGCCGATGCCGGCAGCGACGTCCTTGCCGTCCGACCCCTCGCGATCGAGCACCGCGACGCTGGCCCCGCGGGCGGCCAGCAGCTCGGCGCTGGCGCGGCCCATGCCCGAGGCGCCGCCGATGACGACGACCTTCTTGCCGTTGATCTCCATCCAAACCTCCCTGACAAGTTCCGATTGCCCGGCTCCTCCTCATCGCGCTACGCGCTCTGCATCGTCGCCGGGCCTAGCTGCACGTTATCGCGACCATGCGTGACGTTGTCGGTCAGGCGTGTAAAGGTGGGCTGTGCTGCTGATCGATGTGGCGACGACCTCGACTGACGTTGGCGGCTCGGCGTCGCGGCTGGCCAAGATCGCACGGATCGCCGAGCTGCTGAGCCAGACCAAACCCGATACCAAGCTGGTCGCGATCGTCGTGGCCTGGCTTTCCGGAGAGCTGCCGCAGCGCCAAATCGGTATCGGCTGGGCGGCTTTGCGGTCGTTGCCGCCGCCCGCGGCTCAGCCAAGCCTGACCGTGACCGATGTCGACACCACCTTCTCGGCGATCGGCGCCGTATCCGGCAAGGGCTCGCAGGCGCGGCGCGCCGAGCTGGTCGGCGGATTGTTCGCGTCGGCAACCGAAATCGAGCAGACGTTCCTGCGTCGGTTGCTGACCGGCGAGCTGCGCCAGGGCGCGCTGGCCGGCGTGATGGCCGATGCCGTCGCCGCCGCGGCGCAGATTCCCGCCGCCTCGGTACGGCGCGCGGCGATGCTGGGCGGCGACCTTGCTGCGGTCGCCGCGGCAGGCTTGACCGGCGGAACGGTGGCATTGCACGCGTTCACCCTGCAAGTGGGCCGTCCGGTCAGCCCGATGCTGGCGCAGACCGCCGCAGGCGTGCGCGAGGCGTTGGAAAAGCTCGGCGGCAAGGGCGTTTTCGAGGCGAAGCTGGACGGCGCCCGAGTGCAGATACACCGAGCCGGCGATGAAGTCACCGTCTACACCCGAAGCCTCGACGACGTCACCGCGCGGCTGCCCGAGGTGGTCGAGGCGACCCTGGCGTTGCCCGTCCGCGCGTTGATCGCCGACGGGGAGGCGATCGCGTTACGTCCGGAC
>DASQRI010000437.1:0-6947 GCA_035642975.1 Mycobacterium sp. | reverse complement strand
ACCCAGTCGTCGCCGTCGCGCACGGCACGGGTGGTGAAGACCCGCGGGTCGGCGCCGCCCTGCGGCTCAGTCATCGAAAAGCAGGAGAAGATCTCGCCGGACAACAGGCCGGCCAGGTAGCGGTCCTTCTGGTCCTGGGTGCCGAAGCGGGCGATGATCTCCGCATTGCCCGTGTCGGGTGCCTGGGTGCCGAACACGATTGGCGCCCAGGGACTGCGGCCCAGGATTTCGTTGATCAGCGTCAGCTTCACCGCGCCGAAGCCCTGCCCGCCGAGTTCCGGACCCAGGTGCGGGGCCCATAGTCCCTGGTCGCGAACCTGCTGTTTGAGCGGGTCGACGATCTTGCGCCGCTCGTCGTTGAGTGGCAAGAACTCGCAGCCGGGGAACAGCACCTCCAGCGGCTCGACCTCTTCGCGGACGAACTCGCGAATCCAGTCGAGCTTCTTCTCGAATTCCGGTTCGGTAGAAAAGTCCCACGCCATGTCGAATACTCCTAGGTCTTGGGGATGTCAGGGGATCCCACCGTCGGCCCGCACAATTGAGCCGGTGGTGAAGCTGGATGCGTCCGAGGCCAAAAACAATGCCGCTCCGACGATTTCACGGGGGTCGCCGGCTCGCTGCAGCGACAGGTGCTCGAACGGGTTGTGCGCAGCCTGCTCCAGGCTCCACGACTTGCTGACGTCGGTGAGGAACGGGCCGGCCATCAGGGTGTTGACCCGGACCGTCGGACCGAGTGCCCGGGCAAAGCCCTCAGTCATCGCGTTGAGGCCGGCCTTCGACGACGCGTACGGGATGATGTCGGGCGACGGGCGCAACGACCCCGCGGTGCTGACGTTGATGATCGACCCGCGTCCGGCCGCGACCATCCGGTCACCGACCAACGCGGACAACCGAAACGGGCCCTTGAGATTGAGGTTGACCACCGCGTCGAACAGCTTCTCGGTGACGTCGGTCAGCTTGTCGTACACCGGCGACATGCCGGCGTTGTTGACCAACGTGTCGACCTTGCCGAACCGTTCGTACGTCGCGTCGACGAGCCCGTCGAGTTGATCCCATCGGCCGACGTGCACCTGGTACGGCATTGCCGCGCGGCCGGTCTCAGCTTCGATCTGCTCGGCAATGGCGATGCAGTTCTCCATCTTCCGGCTGGCGATCACCACGTCGGCGCCGCATCGAGCGACCCCGAATGCGATCTCCCGGCCCAGTCCGCGGCTGCCGCCGGTGATCAGCACCACTTGACCGGTCAGGTCGAAAAGCGTTTCGGCGTAACTCATCTGAGCGATCCAGCCAGCCCGGCCGCGGTGGCGATCAGCTGCGGGACCATCGCCCCGAATGCGCCCTGAATCTTGGGGTCCACCTTCCCGCTGCGCACCCCGGCGGCGTACGTCTTCTCCAGCACGATGCCGAGTTTCCAGTTGGCCAGCACCAGGTAGTAGTCGATGTTCTCGGTGGACAACCCGCTGATTTTCTCGTAGCGCTCGAGCAGCTCACTGCGGGTCGGCATGCCCGCCATGTCGAGATAAAACCCGTCCTCGCGTGGGTTTTCGCCGTCGTAGCCCAGCAGGCACCACGCCAAATCCAACAGCGGGTCGCCGACCGTGGTCATCTCCCAGTCCACGACCGCGGCGAGCCGGGCCGGCCCACCGTGGGCGAACATCACGTTGGCGAACTGGTAGTCGCCGTGCATGATGCCGGGCCGGTAATGCGAGGGCCGGTTGCGGCGCAACCAGCCGGCGGCCTCGTCCAAGCCGGGAAGGTCGCGCACCTTGTAACTGTCCAGGAAAGCCAGCCACCGGTCGACCTGCCGCTCGTGGAATCCGTCCGGCCGCCCGAAGCCGTCCAGCCCCTGGGCGCGCCAGTCCACCCGGCCCAGCTTGGCCGCGCCCTCGACGAGCTCGAATGCCAAGCCCCGGCGCGCGGCCAGGTCGGTGTCGAACGGCGCCGGCCAGCCGCCGTCCATCGGACTCCAGCCGTCGATCGCCCGCATGACGTAGAAGGGCATACCGAGCAGATCGCCGGCGTCGTTGGCGGCGATCAGCTCGGCATGCGGCACGTCGGTGCCGCGCAGCGCACGCACCAGTCGGATCTCGCGCAGCAGCCCGTCGATGCGGGCCGCGTCGGCGCGGGCGCCGGGCATCCTCAGCACCATGCGGTGGTCGCCGCGGTGTATCAGGTAAAGCGTGTTCTGCGACCCACCGGACAGCTGCTCGAGGGTGGGCTCTTCACCGTCGCCGGGTGCGTCGTTGGCATCGAGCCAACGTCCCAAGACCGTCGCATCCAACCGAGCCGCCGCCATTGGCACACCCCACTCTCTGTCAGGAGAATAGCATTCTCCGCCGAGATGGCAAGGCCGTCAGGGCGCGTGCGAGGCTTGATCCATGCAGCTGCTTCTGGTCCGGCATGCGTTGCCGCTTCGCAGCGAACCCGGCCCCACGAAACAGGAACGCGCCGACCCCGACCTCTCCGACGAGGGACGGGTTCAGGTAGCGCGGCTGCCTGAGGCGCTGGCCAGGTTCCCGATCACCAAGGTCGTGAGCAGCCCGCAACGCCGCGCGGTCCAGACCGCGGAACCGGTCGCCGCCGCACGCGGGCTGCCCGTCGAGATCGACGACCGCTTCGCCGAATACGACCGTGACCTGCCGGTCTACATCCCGATCGAGCAGATCCGTGCGGAGAACCCGCAAGAGTGGGCCCGAATGGCCGAGGGCCACCTGCCCAGCTCGGTCGACGAAGACGCGTTTCGGGCACGGGTGCGCGCAGCCGTCGACAACGTGGTCACCACCGCGGAGCACGAGGACACCGTGGCGGTGTTCAGCCACGGCGGAGTGATCAACGTGGTGCTGCACGAGATTCTGGGCACCAGGCGGGTGTTGTCGTTTCCGATCGACTACGCGTCGGTGACCCGGCTGCTGTTCTCCCGGTCCGGTCAAGCCAGCGTCGTCACGGTCAACGGCACCGAACACGTGTGGGAACTGCTGCCACGAAACCGGCGGGCCGGTCCTGCGCCCGGCGACGATGCAGCCCGGACGGCTGGGGAGGAGCCGGGCAGACGGTGATAGACAGGTCCGGTGACTCCCTCGACGCTTGATGGGCTCGATCTTTCCGCGCTGGACGGATATCTGCGTTCGGTCGATGTCGGCCGCGCCGGTGAGCTGACGGCGCAGCTGATTTCCGGCGGCCGTTCCAACCTGACCTTCCTGGTCGGCGACGACTCGTCGAAGTGGGTGCTGCGCCGCCCGCCACTGCACGGGTTGACGCCATCGGCGCATGACATGGCGCGGGAGTACAAAGTGGTCGCGGCGCTGGCCGATACCGCGGTCCCGGTGGCCCGCGCGGTCACGCTGTGCAACGACGAATCGGTGCTGGGCGCGCCGTTCCAGATGGTCGAATACGTTGCCGGGCAGGTGGTGCGCAGTCGCGACGAGCTCGAGGCGTTGGGCGACGACCGGGTGATCGAAGGCTGCGTCGACGGGTTGATCCGGGTGCTGGCCGATCTGCACGCCGTCGACCCCACCGCCGTCGGGCTCGCCGATTTCGGCAAGCCGAGCGGATACCTGGAACGCCAGGTCCGCCGGTGGGGTTCGCAGTGGGAGCTCGTTCGCCTGCCCGATGACGACCGCGACGCCGACGTTGCGCGGCTGCACTCGGCGTTGCAGGAAGCGATTCCGCAGCAGAGCCACACGTCGATCGTGCACGGCGACTACCGCATCGACAACGCCATCCTGGACCTGCACGACCCGGGGCAGGTGCGTGCCGTGGTGGACTGGGAGCTCTCCACGCTGGGTGACCCGCTCAGCGACGCGGCGCTGATGTGCGTCTACCGCGATCCGTCGCTGGACCTCATCATCAACGCGCACGCCGCGTGGACCTCGCCACAACTGCCGGTTGCCGACGAGCTCGCGCACCGGTACTCAGTAGTCTCCGGACAGCCCTTGGCGCACTGGAACTTCTACATGGCGCTGGCCTACTTCAAGCTGGCCATCATCGCCGCGGGCATCGATTTCCGCCGGCGTATGTCGGGTGGCGCGGACGACGTTGACGCGTCCGATCGGGTGGGGGAGACCGTGGCGCCGTTGATCGCCCGTGGCCTGACCGAGCTGCGGAGTTCTTGACTACCTGCCGGCGGCGAGGTTCTTCTTCGCGGCGCGGCGCAACTGGTAAATCCGCGCGGTGCCGACGAGCACCGTGAGCAGCCCGCCGCCCACCGCCGCCAGCAGGATCGACACCCCCAGCGGCAGGGTCCAATGCCAGCTGAGGAAGGCCAACTGCACCGACGCGGTGTTCTGGGTGATGAAGATCAACAACACGATGAGAATCAGGAACCCCGCCGTCAAAGACGTCCATACGCTGGCGGTGCGGGTGAACTTCACCGCCGACTCCGGCGGCGGTGCGGTGTCTTGCACCGCCGGGGTTGTCGTTGGTGGTTCCTCGGGTGATACCGACGGATCGCTGCTCATGCTGCCATCTTCACCCTTTTGCGGGCTGAAGTGAACCGAACCACCGGGAAAGGCGTGCAACGCTAGTGTCGGTTGTCATGAGTGGGTCGGGTCGGCGGTGGCATCGCGCGGTGGTGTGGCTTGCGGTCTGCTGTCTTGGCATAGCGGCCTGCGGCAGCTCGAACCCGCTCGGCGGGGTATCGGGCAATATGAACTCGATCGTGGTCGGATCCGCAGACTTTCCGGAATCGAAAATCGTCGCCGAAATCTATGCACAAGCCTTGCAGACCAATGGTTTCAACGTTGGCCGACGCTTGGGGATCGGCAGCCGCGAGACGTATATCCCTGCGCTGAAAGACCATTCGATCGACCTGGTGCCCGAGTACATCGGCAACCTGCTGCTGTACTTTGAGCCGGACGCGACAGTGACCATGCTCGACGCCGTCGAGTTGGAGCTCTACAAAATGCTGCTGGGTGACTTGTCGATTCTGACGCCGTCACCTGCGTCGGACACGGATACGGTCACCGTCACCGCCGACACCGCTGCCAAGTGGAACCTCAAGACGATCGCCGACCTGGCCCCACATTCACCGGAGGTCAAGTTCGCTGGACCCTCGGCGTTCCAAACCCGGCCGGCGGGTTTGGTCGGCCTCCGCCAGAGATACGGGCTCGACATCGCGCCCGGCAACTTCATCGCGATCAGCGACGACGGCGGTGCGGTCACCGTGCGCGCACTGATAAACGGGACGGTCAACGCCGCCAACATCTTCAGCACCTCACCGGCCATCCCGCAGAACCATCTGGTGGTGCTTGACGATCCGCTGCACAACTTTCTGGCTGGAAACATTGTGCCGCTGGTGAACTCGCAGAAGAAGTCCGACCGACTCAAGGACGTGCTGGATGCGGTATCGGCCAAGCTGACCAGCCGCGGGTTGGCCGATCTCAACGCCTCGGTGTCGGGCAACTCGGGCATCGACCCCGATCAGGCAGCCCGGAACTGGTTGCATGACAACGGCTTCATCCATCCGATCGGGAGTTGAAGCTTGATCAGCTTCCACGACGTCCACAAGGTTTACGCCGACGGAACCGTCGCCGTCGCCAGGCTGAACCTGGAAGTGCCCGACGGCACACTGACCGTTTTCGTCGGCCCGTCGGGCTGTGGCAAAACAACCTTGATGCGGATGATCAACCGGATGGCAGAGCCCACGTCGGGCACCGTCAGGGTCGACGGCGCCGACGTCGCAGGTGTCAATCCGGTGCGGTTGCGCCTCGGCATCGGCTACGTGATTCAGGGCGCGGGCCTGATGCCCCACCAACGAGTGATCGACAACGTCGCGACGGTGCCGGTGCTCAAAGGCCAGTCGCGCCGGTCAGCACGCACCGCCGCCTACGGCGTTTTGGAGCGGGTCGGTCTGGACGCGAAGCTGGCCAACCGCTATCCCGCACAGCTCTCCGGCGGCGAACAGCAGCGTGTCGGCGTGGCGCGCGCACTGGCGGCCGATCCGCCGATTCTGTTGATGGACGAGCCGTTTTCGGCGGTAGATCCGATAGTCCGTCACGAGCTGCAACGCGAAATACTACGGCTGCAAGCCGAATTACACAAAACGATCGTGTTCGTCACGCATGACATCGATGAAGCGGTCCGGCTCGCCGACCGCGTCGCAGTGTTCGGCCCCGGCGGTTCGCTGCAGCAGTACGAGGAGCCCGCGCGGCTGCTGTCGCGTCCGGCAAACGATTTCGTGTCCAGGATGATCGGTGCCGGTCGTGGCTACCGGTGGCTGCAGTTCCTGGACGCGAAACAACTGCCGGTACACGACATCCCCCAGATCGCCGAGTCCGCTGTCGGCGAGGCGCAACTTCACGATGGCTGGGCATTGGTCGTCGAAGCCGACGGCGCCCCGTTGGGCTGGATCGACGCGAGCGGGATGCGCAAGCACCGTGGTGGCGCGTCGTTGCGCGACAGCGTGACCGCCGTCGGTTCGGTCTTCCGGCCGGGAGCCAACTTGAGCCAGGCACTGGACGCCGCGCTGTCGTCGCCGGCAGCGATGGGTGTGGCCGTCGGCAGGGCGGGCAAGGTCATCGGGGGAGTGAAGGCCGGCGATGTGTTGGCCGTCCTGGATTCTCACCGGCAGGGCTAGCCGTGCACTACCTGGTCACTCACCTTCCCGCGGCGTGGACGCTGACCGTGATTCACTTACGGCTGTCGCTGGTGCCGGTGCTGGCGGGGTTGGCGATCGCGCTGCCGTGGGGAGTGCTGGCGTGGCGCAGCGCCCTGCTGCGACGACTGACCACGCTGGCCGCCAGCGTGGTGTTCACCATTCCGTCGCTGGCGCTGTTCGTGGTGTTGCCGCTGGTCATTCCGACCCGAATCCTGGACGAGGCCAATGTCATTGTCGCGCTGACGCTCTACACGGCGGCACTGCTGGTGCGAGTCGTGCTCGAAGCGCTGGACGCGGTGCCGGCGCAGGTGCGTGACGCCGCCTGCGCGGTCGGCTACCGGCCGATCGTGCA
>DASQRI010000436.1:0-7741 GCA_035642975.1 Mycobacterium sp. | reverse complement strand
AGGACGAAGCGCGATGACTGCAGTCCATCCGTCGGTGACGCCCAGTGGTGTCGGCTGCGCCGAGTGCGATGCCACCGGTGGTTGGTGGGTGCACCTACGACGGTGCGCGGCGTGCGGCCACATCGGTTGCTGCGACGACTCGCTGAGCCGGCACGCGACAGCGCACTGGCGAAAGACGGGCCACCCGATCATCCGATCGTTCGAGCCCGGCGAGGACTGGTTCTGGGACTACCAGACCAACGACTACTACGAAGGTCCCGAACTTGCCCCACCGAAATGTCATCCCGAGGACCAGACAGTCCCGGGTCCCCGCGATCGACTACCGCGAAACTGGGCCGACCTGCTGGATCAACGGCGCGACTGACGCCAGAGGAAAATTGTCGGGGCAGCGGCGTAAACCGCCGAGGACGGCGAATCAGCCGGCGTATTGAATGCCAAAGTTCACCTGGTCGATGGCTTGCCGTGTCAGGTTGATCGCGGCGTCCCGGTGTCCACCGTTATCAGGCTCCGCCTGCTGCAACTCGTTTGCCGCCTGCTGCAAATCGTTTCTGGCATTGAACATGTGCTCCTGGATCGCATAAGCCATGCCGGTGCCCAGCGACGTGAAGGCGACGGCCGTCAGCAGTCCGGCAACGGCCAGGCGGCCGTTAGAAATCTCCATCGGAGCGATCCCCTCGTTGGTGGATGTTTTCGCCTCGCGCCGGGTAGGGCATCGCGGTTGAAAGAGAGAATTCAGCACGGCCCTTGTCGGAATCTTGCGCCGCAGCTCACCGAGGGCTGTCGCCGCTGATTGTTGTCGCCGGTCACTGGGCATTGCCGTCTGACGGCACGCCCATCGTCATTGACCTGCAACGATTTTGGCGATCTGCTCGGCGACCGCCATCCGTATCTCGGCTTCGTCGAGGTCTTGCAGCCCGAACGCGACCCGCAGGGTTGGCCCGAGAAGCCCCCATCCGACTTGCAATGCCATCCCGTGGGCAGCCAAGAGCCGCGCCGTGCGTTCATCGCTGTGGCCGGCACGCACCTGGTCCAAAAACCTTTCCATTCCGGGAAAGCGCTGTTGCAGTTCTTCGACGGGAAATCCGTCGAGCGTAGAACGCACCATGACCCGCGCCTGTAACTCGTGGGCGGCCTCTAGTTGTCCGACGGACGCCCCCGACTCACGGAGCTCCACCGCGGAGTCGGCGAGATATTGCAGAGTCGCCGCCAGCAGCTGGCGTTTGCTGCCAAAGTGGCGATGCAGCAGACCGTGGTTCACGCCGGCTCGTGCGGCGACCTCACGGATGGACGTGGCGGCGGGGCCCTTCTCCGCGAACAACTCGCTGGCCGCCACCAGGACGGCGGCGCTGACTTCCTCTTTGCCAATTGGTTTCACGGTGTCAAGAACCGTTGCCTCCGATGTAGCCATGTGTGTACAGTAACGGACAACAGTGATGTAGACAGGCGCCTACACGTAAAAGGCCAGAAGGAGCAACGGTGAGCAGTGAATTTCGTGTGGTGAAGTTGGGCGAGAACATCGGCGCACGCGTCGACGGGGTGCACCTCGGTCAACTCGATACCGAGACCGCGGCCGCGGTCAACAAAGCGTTGACGACCCACAAGGTGGTGTTCTTTCGCGGCCAGCACCACCTCGACGACGATTCCCACTACGCGTTCGCCGAAAGCCTCGGCGTCCCGACGACTCCACATCCGACACTGAAGTTTGATGGAAGCCGGGTCATGCGACTGGAATCCATCAGCGGTCAGGGCGCCAACCAATGGCACACCGACGTCACCTTTGTCGACCGTCCACCGAAAGCCTCGATTCTGCGCGCGGTCGAGCTCCCGCCCTACGGCGGCACCACCACCTGGGCCTCCACCGTCGCCGCGTATCAACAGCTACCCGAGCCGCTGCAGCAGCTCGCGGACAATCTGTGGGCAATGCACAACAACGCTTTTGACTATGCCCAGGTCGATCCCGCCAAGCTCGCGGCGCTGGAAGCCAACCCGGAAGCGATATTGAAGCACGCCAACGAATTTCATTCCACCCATTACGAAACGCATCATCCGGTGGTGCGGGTGCACCCGGAAACAGGCGAGCGGGCGCTGCTGCTGGGCAATTTCGTCAAGGCCATTCTGGGGGTGAACGGCGCCGAATCACAGGCGTTGTTCCGGATCTTCCAGGACCGGATAACCTGGCTGGAGAACACGATCCGGTGGAATTGGGAGCTCGGCGACGTCGCCATGTGGGACAACCGCGCAACCCAGCACTACGCCGTCTCGGACTACGGCAACCAACGCCGCACCATGCACAGGATCACCCTGGCCGGCGACATTCCCGTCAGCGTGCGCGGCGAACGCAGCCGCGTGGTCGCCGGAGACGCCACCGACTACTCCGTCGTGGACAACCCGAAACCACTTGTGGCATAGCGCATAACGGGGCCGGGAACTTCGCCGATTTTCAGATGTTACGGCTGATGAAGAGCAATACCTCGGCGGTGTAGCCCCAGAGGAGGGCGCCGTGCTCGAGGCGGGTACTCGGGCCGTGCCATCCCGGGACGGTGTAGTCCTGCCAGCGATTCGGCTGAGCGAGCTCGCGCAGGGCAATGGAAAACACACGCTGAGTTTCGGCGGGGTCGGTCGGTGTGAGGGGGCCTGGGCGGTGCCAGTACCCGATGATCGCCGTCACGTCGAATCCGGACGCACGGATGAAAAGGCGCGGAAGAACAAGCAGCGGAGCGATTCCGGTGGGGTCGACACCGGTTTCTTCTGCTGCCTCGCGCAGAGCGGTGTCAACCGGGCTCGTGTCGTCCGGTTCCCAACCGCCGCCGGGGAACGAGATCTCGCCCGGGTGATCGCGTAATCCGCGAGCGCGTTCGACGAGCACCACTTCGGCTGCGTCTGCGCCTGTGCCTGCCAGCAGGATCAGGACCGCCGCTTGACGGTCGGCGATGTGCGACGCGGGCGGATCATTGAGGCTGAGCTGGCGGGGTTGCGCGCGGCGCAGCGCAGAAATCAGTGGCAACAGCCAGTCGGGAGTCTCATCGAGGCGCACCATGCGGGGTCCGCGTTCGATCCAGTCGCACAATGCGCGACGACGCTCGTCGCTGGTGACTCCGCTACCCCTTCACGAGGGTGAACTGCCCCACCTCAGAGACGCCGCGTTGAAAAAAGTCAGAACACCCGATCAGATAACGCATGTAGCGGTCGTAGATTTCCGTGGAGGTCACCGCGATGGCATCGTCACGGGCAGCTTCCAGCTTCTCGGCCCAGGTGTCGAGGGTACGAACGTAGTGAGCGGTCATCTTTTGTAGTCTCTCGACGGAAAACCCTGCGCCAGTAGCGTATTCGACGACGTCCTCGTCGGACGGGACTGAGCCACCTGGAAAAATCTCTGCGGCGATGAACTGCATGAACCGAAGATCGGTCATGGTGATCGGGATTCCCATCTCGGGCCAGCGCCTGAGCGGGTGACCCATGATCGTCTGCAGAACCATCCGGCCGTCGCCGGGCATGATGCGGTAGCACAAATCGAAGAACGCCTTATAGCGCGACTTGGGGAACGCCTCGAACGCCTCGATGCTGACGATGCGGTCGACCGGCTGGTCGAACTCCTCCCAGCCGAGCAACCGCACCTGCCGGGAGCGGCCCGTGTCGACCTGGTCGAGAATCTGTTGGCCCAGAGCGCGCTGGTTTTTACTCAATGTCAACCCGACGACGTTGACGTCGTATTTTTCGACTGCGCGCTTCATCACCGATGCCCAGCCGCAGCCGACGTCGAGCAGCGTCATGCCGGGCTCTAGGCCGAGTTTGCCGAGTGCGAGATCGATCTTCGCGATCTGGGCCTCTTCCAGCGTCATGTCATCGCGTTCGTAGAACGCAGAGCTGTACGTCCGCGACGGATCCTGGAACAGCCCGAAGAAATCATTGGAGATGTCGTAATGGGCTTGGACATCTTCATAGGCCGGCCGCAATTTCGGCGAGCCACCGGCCTCGGTGTCCGTCATAAGAAATTGCCCCTTCGGCTCGATCCGTCCGGTCGCCAGAGCACGCTGTTGCACACGAACTTTATAACGCATTTATGCGGGCGGGGCTAAGCGGGAGCCTTCTCGCAGGTGAATTGACAGACGTCGGTGTAGCCCTCGCGAAACAGGTCAGCGCAGCCGGTCAGGTACCGCAGGAAGCGCTCATAGATCTGTTCGGACGTGATGGCGATGGCCTCGTCCTTCTTCGCCTCGAGATTGGCCGCCCAGGTGTCCAGGGTGCGCGCGTAGTGGGGGCGCAGCGGCTGTTTCCGCGTCACCCTGTACCCAGCCTTGACCGCGTTCTCTTCGACCTGTGCGGCCAGCGGCAGACGACCACCGGGATAGATCTCGTCCATGATGAACTTGATGAATCGCACCCGCGACATCGTGAGAGGCAGCTGCCGCTCTTTGATCTCTTCATCGCTGGGAATGATGATGGTGTGCAGCATCATTACGCCATCGTCGGGCATCAAATTGAACGTCTTCTTGAAGTAGTCGTCGTACTTATTGAAGCCGAAGTGCTCGAAAGCGCCGATTGACACCACCCTGTCGACCGGCTCGTCAAACTCCTCCCACGGCTGGAGGCGCACCTCCATGTGGCGCTCGCTGTCCGAGTTCGCGAACCAATGGTCCTCGATGTGTTGCTTCTGATTTTCGGAGAGCGTCAGCCCGATGACGTTGACGTCGTACTTTTCGACGGCACGCATGATCGTGGAGCCCCACCCGCAACCGATGTCGAGCAGTGTCATCCCGGGCTTTAGGCCCAGCTTGCCGAGGGAAAGGTCAACCTTGGCCCGCTGCGCCTCTTCGAGCGTCATGTCGTCGCGCTCGAAATACGCGCAGCTGTACGTCTGGGAGGGGTCCTGCCACAGCGCGAAGAACTCGTTGGAGATGTCGTAGTGGAACTGGACCTCCGTGGCATCCGACCCGCGGGTTTGCGCCGCGGACTTCGATAACCACTTGGACTGAGCCTGGGGCGTCGCGTCGGGTGCTGCTTTGGAACTGTTTGCCACTTTTCTTCCTCAAGAATGTCAGTCGGGTGTCTCCTTGCCGATACCGCAGTGGATACCCACTCACGTCCGGGGGGCCGATGCGGCTGGCACCGTCCCGCTCGCAAATACCTGGTTTGTTAGCCCTCCTGGGCCACAGCCATTCGCTGAGTAGCGAGGATACCCGCCTTGTGGGCCCGTTCTCGCATCGGACCGTCCGGCGATTCACTTGTGCTGTGCTCACCGGGAGCATCCCGATAACCCGTTGAGCTGCGGCGCAAGGTTCCGGCCAGGATCACCTCGGATCCTCTTCTTGACATTCGGCACGCCTGACGGCGGCGAGCAGAAAAGGACCGCTCATGGGCCGCGCCTTGAGAACAGGCATCGCGCCGGCGGCGCAACTCATCGGAGCAGTGGCTCTGGCGGCAGCGGCTGCATCGCTGATCGCATCGGCCGCTGGTTCGCTCCGCGCGGCACCTGGCCCCGGGCCCGCCTCCATCGGCAACGGGGATCGTCAGGTGGCCGCTCTCAGCGCCGGCAGCGAGGCCGGCACCTACGGTGACCCGGCCGCGACCGCGCCTTTCTGGGGTCTGCAACACAGCAGCGACTGCGCGGAGATGGCGGTGGCCGACGTGGTCGGGCAGCTGACGGGTCGCGAGCCCACCGAGCGGCAGGCTGGCGCATTACGGCGTGCAGTCCTCGCTGCAGCAATCATCCATCGGGGATCTCGAGCAGGACCTGGCCCAACACCACAAGGTGATCGCGGCCGTCAACGCCCAAAGCATCTGGAACACCGCCGGTGACCGCAGCGACGACAACCACGTCGTGGTGGTCACCGGCATCGACACCACCGCCGGCGTGGTGCACCTCAACGACAGCGGCATCAAGACCGGGCGTACTGAGCGAGTTCCGCTGGCGACCTTCGAAAGATCGTGGGCCACCAGCCAAAACCTCGCCGTTGTCACCACATGACCAGCGGTGGGCGTGACCGCTACTGGGCAAGCAGGTTCACGACGCGGGCAAAGACCGCCGGCATCGCTACCGCAGCCGGCACGATGCGCGACCGCGCGGGCGCATACCCACTCGCCTGAAGCAGGGTCGCCGTCAACATGCGGTAGCGCCGGGTGATCTGACGCCATCGGCGGTCGTAATCCGCCGGCCGGTCGGCGATCACACAGTTCACCAACTGCTCGGCTGCCCCGAACGCCAGGCCGAGGCCCTCGCCGGTGACCGCATCCACGTAACCCGCCGCGTCGCCGACCAGCATTATCCGCCCGGCTGTGCGGCTCGAAACCCGTTGTCGCAACGGTCCGGCTGCTCGGTCCGGCTCGTGTGGGTGACCCTCGATTCGGTCGCGTAGCGCGGGGAACCCCTCGAGGTGGCAGTCGAATCCACCGCGGCGAGAGGTCAGCAGCGCCACGCCCACGCAGTTGTCGGCTATCGGCGTCACGTATGTTTCGGCGCCGAGCCCCCAGTGCACCTCGACGTAGTCCGACCACGGCGCGATTTCTACGTGCCGGCGGATGCCCCACCGGCGCGGGCCGGGGCTGTGCTGCTCCAGGCCGAGGGATCGACGGATGGGAGAGTGCAGCCCGTCGGCCGCGGCGAGGTACCGCGCCCGCCAACGCCCGGCGCGAACACTGAACGCGTCCTGGCTTATCTCGCGTATTTCGTCGTGGCAGATTTCTACGCCGGCCTGGGCGGCCGCGTCGAGCAGCGCGCCATGAAGCACGGTTCTGCGCACACCGCGCCCGGTGCCCCGTTTGAATGGCGCGTCGACGTGTCGTTCGCCGTCCCGGTAGCTGATACCCCGGATAGGTCTGCCGTGTGGATGCACCTCAAGGCGTTGCAGGTGCCGCAGGGTATGTGGCATCAGTCCCTCACCGCAGGCCTTGTCGATCGGTCCGCGGCGACGTTCGGCGACAACCACTTTCAGTCCGGCCCGAGCGCCGTAGATCGCGGTAGCCAATCCGGCCGGCCCACCGCCGACCACGAGTAGATCAATCATGACAGGCCCGCCAGCGCCGCGTTCTCGACCTTGACCCGGGTGCTCAGCAGCCACGCGTTGAGCACCGAGAACACCACCGCGGTGAGCCACGCGGTGTGCACCAACGGCAGCGCCACGCCCTCGGTGATCACCGCGACGTAGTTCGGGTGCGGCAGAAACCGATAGGGACCGCCAGTGATACGGCTCGCGCCCGGTATGACGATCACACGGGTGTTCCACTGATAATCCAAGGTGGTGATGCACCACCATCGCAAACCCTGTGCCGCGAGCACGATCGCGAACATCGGCCAACCCAATGCGGGAATGAATGGGCGGTGCAACACGATTGGCTCGGCCAGACACCCTGCGAGGAGACCCATGTGCAGGGTCACCATCGCAGGATAATGCCCGGCGCCGAACTCCACACCGCCATGCGTCTTGCTGACGGCGAGGTTACGTTCGGCGACAGCCACTTCGGCCAGCCGCTCGATGGCGACTGCGCCGACCAACAGCACGTACCAGATCATGGTCGTCTCATGACCAGCGTAGCATGACGAGTTCGGAGCAGAAGCCGGGACCCATCGCAAGCATCAGTCCCGGGCTGCCGCTCGTCGGCTGCTTGGCGATCGTGTCCCGGAACACGTGCAACACCGACGACGACGAGAGGTTGCCGACCTCACTCAGCGACCGCCACGTGAGTTCGAGTGCGTCATCGGGCAATCCGAGTGACGAGACGATCGCCTCGATGACCTTGGGGCCGC
>DASQRI010000435.1:0-4398 GCA_035642975.1 Mycobacterium sp. | reverse complement strand
TCGTCGCTGGAATCCATGGTGAACGTGACCATGCCGTCGACGTCGCTGGGTGAAAGACCGGCGTCGTCGAGTGCGGCGCTGACGGCCTCGCACGCCAATTGCAGTTCGCTGCGGCCGGATTCCTTGGAGAACTCGGTCTGGCCGATGCCGACGATGGCGGTGTTGCCGGCCAGTGACGATGTCATGCGTGGGCCCCGTCGAGCAGGCTGAGGACGGCGGTGCCGGAGACGTGGTCGCCGAGGCTGTTGGACGCCTTGAAGGTCACCTCGACGAAATTCTCGTCCGCCACTCCTTCGGTTTTGCCCGTCACGGTGCCGGTGAAGCGCAGCGGGTCGTCGGGAAAACACGGAACGCCAAGGCGAATCGATAGCTTGGTCACCATCGCTTCGGGTCCCGCCCAGTCGGTCAGGAAACGCACGCAATACCCGTTGGACGTCAGGATGTTCATGAACAAGTTGGGCGAGCCCTGCTTGTTGGCGTAGTCGCGATCATGGTGCACTGGCATGAAGTCGCGCGACGCGATCGCGCCGGCGACGATCATCGTGGTGGTGACCGGGATTTCGAGCGGGGTGACCTCGTCGCCGACTTCGACGTCGGCCCATTTCAAGGTTTCGGTGCGGGATTTGGCGGTCGTCACGGCCGTCCTTCCGGGTATGTGCTGCCGAGTTGGGCCAGCTGCTGCGAAGCCGAGCCCAAGGTGAGCTCGTTCTGCTTGGCCCACAGGAAGTAGCGATGCAGGGGATAGGTGGTGTCGATGCCGATCCCGCCGTGCACGTGCTGAGCGGTGGCGGCGACGCGGGCGCCGGCCTCGGCCGCCCAGAACTTCGCGATGCGTGTCGCCCGCTCCGCGGAACGTTCCTGCGCGATCAGCCAGGCCGCATGCCAGGTGGTCCACCGGATCGCCTCGACGTCGATGAAAGCGTCGGCCATCCGTTGCTGCACCGCCTGGAAGCTGCCGATCGGGCGGCCGAATTGCTCACGCCCGGTGGTGTATTCGGCGGCCATCCGCAACGCACGTTCGGAGACGCCGACCTGAATCGCGCACAGACCGACCAGTGCGCGGGTGCACAGCGACGTCACCAAATCATCGGGTCCGTCGAGCCGGTCCGCGGCGGAAACAATTGCGCCGTCGAGGAATACGTCGGCGTGTGGTTCGCGGTTGGTGGTCGACGCCGGTCGGACGTCGACGCCGTGAGCGTCGGTCGCCAGCAGGAACAGGCCCACGGCACCTTCAGTGCCGTCATCTATAACGGCGGGGATCACTATGGTGTCGGCGAGTTGACCGGCCGGCACCAGCTCTTTGCTGCCGTCCAGCCGCCAGTTCGCGCCGTCACGGCGCGCAGTGGTGGCCGGCCTGGCCGGGTCGGAGCGGCCGGGCTCCTGCAATCCCGCGGACAGGATGCGGGTTCCGTCGATGACGGCGGGCAGGAAACGTTGCTGTTGCTCGGGACTTCCGTGCCGGGCGATCGTGTCGGCGCCCAGTAACAGCGTCGGATAAGCCGGAACCGGCGCGACGCTGAATCCCACTTCGGCCAGCAACACTGCGAGCTCCACGAAGCCACCACCGTTGCCGCCCAACGATTCCGGCAACGCGATGCCCAACAGGTCGACGCTGGCCAGCTCCTTCCACAACGCGGCGTCGTAGCGGGACGTGCCGGCTTCGAGTTCGGTCAGTCGGTCCGGGGTGGCTCGGCGCTCGAAGATGTCGCGGGCCAGCTTGCTGATGGTTTCTTGCTCTTCGGTGAAGGTGAAGTCCATCTCATCCTGCCGGCCGGAATTGGTGCAGCACAAGCTCCCCGTCGAACTCCTGGTAATGAACCTCCACCGGCATCCCCACGGTGACATCGGCTGGGTCGATGTCAGTCAGGTTGGACACCAGCCGAACGCCTTCGGCGAGCTCGATCAGGGCGACGATGTAGGGATAGTCGAAGAACGGAAAGCGTGGCTGGTGTGGCATCACGTAGCTGTAGACGGTGCCGCGACCCGACGACTCGATGGCTTCCCAGTCCCGGGAACGGCATTTCGGGCACATCGGTTGTGGTGGATTGCGGAAGGTGCCGCATCCGCTGCAACGCTGGATCAACAGCTTGTGCTCGCGCAGCCCACTCCAGAAGAACTCGGTGTCCGGGCTGATCGCCGGTGCCAGTCGCGTCGCCATCACCGTGCCGGCTTGAATCGCAGTACCCGGAAACGCTGGCGCCCGAGCACTTCACCGTTCTGATCGGAGTAGGTGAGTACCCAGGTCAGGAAGAACCCGGTGCCCAACGCCGTAGTCTTCTCGTCAGAGACTTCCTCGTAGACCGAGGTCGTGCTGATGACGTCGCCGAGCTTGGGGTAGCGGTTGATCTCGAATTCCGAATTGGTGGCCACGATGCTGGTGTATCCGGCTTCTTCCAGAAAGGCCGTGGGGTTACTGGTGATCTCGACGGGTGCGCCGCCGCGCTCGCCGATGCCTTCGAGTTTGGGCGACGGCATCGTCCAGGTTTGCAGCATCACCGGGGGCGAGACGATGCCGCCGAACCGGGACTTGGCGGCGAACTCCGGGTCGAGGTAGACGGGGTTCATGTCGTCGAGCGCATACGCCCAGTGCCGGATCATCGGCTGGTTGACCGGATCCGGCGCCACCGTCGGCTTTCCGGTACCGCCGGTGGGCTGGTCGACGAGTGCTTGCAGCTTGCTGCGCAATTCGGTGTCTGTCACTGAGCTGATCCTCCTGATTTTTCCGTCGCGCGAAGATCACGGGGAGCCCGGGGCATGCTCAATCCGGCCATCGCGATGATGTCGCGTTGGATTTCGTTGGCGCCGCCGCCGAAGGTGCTGATGACGGCTACTCGATAGGCGGATTCCAGGGCACCACGCAGCGGCGCGTCCGCGCCACGCCGTAACCCGTTGTGGTCCAGCACTTCCAGCAGCTGGCGCGCGACCTGGGGAGCCAGTTCGGTACCGAACACCTTGGCCGCCGAGGCTGTGGCCATTTCGGGCCCTATGTTTCCCACACCCGTGGACATCGCGGCGTTCACCCGCAGATTGATCAGCTTGTATGCGGCGACCTCTGCCTCGACCCGGGCTAGCGCCGACTGCACCCAGGGCTGGTCGATGACCCGGCCGCCGTCCAGTTCGGTATCGCGTGCCCACTGCAGCGTCTGCTCGAACAACGGCTCGAGCGCGCCGAGATTGCCCAGGGCTGCGCGTTCGAAGTTCAACTGGGTGGTGATCAGCTGCCAGCCCTGGCTTTCGCCGGCCACGATCGCACTCGCCGGGACTGCCACATTGTCATAGAAGGTGTAGAAGGTGGAGATACCCGGCATGGTGTGCAGCGGCTGCCAGGAGAAGCCGGGCGACGAGGTGGGCACGATGAAGATCGAAATGCCTTTGTGTTTCTTGGCATTCGGATCGGTGCGCGCGGCGAGCCAGATATAGTCGGCGTACGCGGCGCCGCTGGTGAACATCTTCTGTCCGTTGATCAGCCATCCTTCTCCCAAGTCGTCGCTTACGCGGACCGCGGTGGTGCGCAGCGATGCCAGGTCGCTGCCCGCCTCGGGTTCGGAGTAACCGATGGCAAACTCGACACTGCCGTCGAGGATGGCGGGCAGGAACGTCTGCTTTTGCTCCTCGGTGCCGAAATGCATCAGTGTCGGCCCGACGGTGTTGAGGGTGACCAGTGGGATCGGCGCGTTGACCCGCCGGGCCTCCTCGCCGAAGATGAACTGCTCGATCGCCGAGAAACCGCGCCCACCAAACTCTTTGGGCCAACCGACTCCGAGCAGGTCGGCCTCCGCGAGGGCGCGCACGCATTCGCGTACCGCGGGACCGCCCTCGACGCATTCGCTGACGGCAGCCTGCCGTTCCGGCGTCATCACCTGTTGCATCGTCGCGCGGATCTCGTCGCGCAGCCGCAGTTGTTCGGGGGTGTAGTCGAGTCGCATCGGTCAGGTCCCCAGCCGCACCGGCATCCGCTTGACCCCGGGCACCATCGTGGCCCGCATCCGGTCGACGTCGCCGGCCAGCTCGAGTCGGGGAAAGCGGCGCAGCAGCTCCTCGAACATCACCGTCGCCTCCAACCGCGCGAGTTGCGCGCCGACGCAGGAATGTTCACCGCACCCGAACGCGATGTGCGGGTTGGGGTGGCGCGTCACCTCGAACTCCTCTGAGTCGGGGCCGAATACGTCCTCGTCACGATTGGCCGATCCGTACAGCATCACCACCACGTCGCCCGCGCCGATTCGCTGACCGCGGATCTCCACATCGGTCGTCGCCGTGCGTGCCATATGCACCACCGGGCTGTTCCACCGCAGCATTTCCTCGACGGCACTGGGGATCAACGACGGGTCGTCGACCAGCAGTCGGTACTGACCGGGATGAGTCATCAGGGCGAGGGCGCCCAGCGCGATCAGATTG
>DASQRI010000434.1:0-6276 GCA_035642975.1 Mycobacterium sp. | reverse complement strand
ATGCTCGCAAATCATCCGGCGCTGGCCAACGCCGGAAGGCCTTGCGCTGCCGTACGTTACGGTTTGCGTCCGAGCCACGTTGTCGACATAGCGATTCTCACGCCCCTTCGTCGTCGTCCTCGTCCTCGCAGGAGCTTTTCGAAGTGGTGAAACCGGTTGATTCTCGGTTGGCCGCAGTCCAGGTGCGCCGGGGTCCACACCGTACATGTGACAGTTGCAGCCCTAGCCGGAAATCTGCCCTGATCTGCGTGTTCGCCGCAGGATGTGCCGCGCGAGCGCGGCGGCAGGGTTCCCCCGCTTCGGGTCCAGTAGAACCGACTTGATAGCGCCTGAGCACACGTTAAGGTTCACACAATGGGGACTTTGCGGGCGGCTACCGACGAGCTGCACGCCACGGCTAGCGGATGGCACACCCTGGCGGGTGAGCTGACCGGCACCGCACCGAGCGGGTCGGGCTTGTCGTTTCAGCCCACTGCCGCCGCGGTCACCGCGATTCATGTCGGGATCGCCGCAGCGAGCGACGTTCTCACCGCACGCGCCCAGATCACCGCAGCCAAAACCGCTGCAGCGGCCATCGCCTACACCGAAAACGAGGCAACCTCGGCTGCCATGCTCAACGCGCTAAGCGAAGCACTGTGAGGCAGAGATGACGACGACCGGATTGCCGACTCTCTCGCAGATACGGTCCTGGGATGTCGATCATTTGATCGAAGCCGCCGAGCATTGGGACTCCACCGCCAACCGCTGGGATGACGTGTACGGGCAGGTTTGGCAGCAGTCGCTTGGCATGAACTGGCAAGGTCGAGCACGCGACGCGCTGGCCGACCGGACCACCGCTGACAAGGCGATGGTCAGCCCGAAGTCTGGCCAGTTGCGTGAGGCATCGCTGACCGCCCGTAAAGGCGCGGGTGATATCAGCGCGGTCCAGCGCTCGGTGCTCTACAAAATCGATGATGCCCGCCAGTCCGGTTTCGTTGTCGGCGAGGATCTTTCGGTGACCGACACTCAATCGTCACACAACGCAGCGGCGCTGGCGCAGCGCCAGGCACTGGCACAGGCGTTGTCCGCTGACATTCGTAGCCGCGCCGCCCAGCTCATCGCTACCGATAGCGAAGTCGGCACGAAGCTCACCACCTGTGCTGGCGATGTCGGCAGCCTCACGTTCGACGAGAAACCGATCACCTACAACGGCAAGCCGACCCACGTCAGTGCCGATCCGCGAAACGGGACGATCCAGCTCGTCGATTGGAAACAAGCTCCGACTCCATCACCCGAACCTGGTCGGACAGCCGACGATCTACGAAAAGCGATCAAGGATCTTCCCCAAGGCAGCCGCCCAAACTATCTTGAAATCCGCAGCCCCGAAGACCTACAGAAGCTCTGGGACTGGTCGTCAGCGGACGCACCGGCAGTTACACCCGGCAAGCCATATCGAGGCGGGGCAGGCACCATGGGGCGACTGTCCGACGGGACGGTCATCGCGTCGGGGCCGAGCGACGAGCACGGCCCAACTATGGACGTTCGCTACCCCAACGGCGACTACACAAGGATTCACATCAATGCCAACAACGGCGGCGTACCAGAAATACCATCGGTTGCCGAGCCGCACGCACCCACAGCCGAAGGCGGCACGCCAGCGGAACCCCCACCGATACGCAGCGGTCCGCCTAGGGTGCCGTTCGGCGCTGCACCCGACCCGTACTCACCAGCGTCGGGTCCACATATCGTCTACGGCCCGGACCACCATCCCCACTCACCACCATTACTCGGTGAAGACCCCGATGAAGTGCCCTAGGCTTGGAGAGCAACATGAGTACCGACCACAACGCGCAACAGCAGCTCCGTGACGAGCTGCTACTCGACGGCATCGTCGACCCGATCAACCTTGCGGGTATTCACTCACGGGTCAAACAGCACTACCCGTCCGCGTCCGAACCGGAGCTGATCGACGAGACGGTCGAGACAATCCGATCCTTCGTCAATGATGGCCTGATGGAAGCCGGATACCTCGGTGACAACGGTAAATTCGTCCCCGCACCGTTCGGTCAGTGGATGCGGGAACTCACCGATGCGTACGTCACCCACCATGACGATAGTGCCGAGTGGGTGTTTTCCTACTGGCTCAAGCTCACCGACAAAGGCAGACGGATCGCACTTTCCACGGAACAAGGCAAAGCGGTCGATCGACATGAGCGCGAGCGAATCGCCGCGCTCATGTCGATCGAGGAGGGTCAGCATTGAGAGTAGTGTTGCGGTGCAACCCTTTTCGCGCGGGTGAAGGGATCACCTAGAGACCACCCCTGACTTAATGCCGTCCTGCTTCACCTGTTGATGCGCGCCGCGGGCCAGACTGGAGGCCTCTCGGGGCGGTTGGTCGATGCTCAAACAGGCAGACCGGAGAACATCACCCGGCCCGGGTCATACTTCTGCCGTATCGCGCTCAGCTGGGAAAGATTAGCGCCGAAGTACCGCGACGCCGGCTGGTTGGCCTCCAGGTAATTCGCATATCCGCCAACGGAATACGGTTGCACCGCGCGGTGTGCCGTGTTGAGCCAGCCCAGTGCGCCCGACGGGTCACCGGGCGTTTCGACGTACCACTGCACCAGCGAGGACTGCCGACGCCACGGGAAGGCCGACGATCCGGGTGCCACATCGGCCAGGGCGCCGTCGAGCGCGTGCATGATCGCCAACATTCGACCCGCTCCGCGCGGGAAGGCGTCGACCGCCGCGGCGATGCCCTGGGCGGCGGCCGGGGTAATCGCGGAGAAGACATCGGATCCGCCGACATACCCGAGCGGCGACGGGTTGAGGTTGCCGACGGCCAGATAATTCACCAGATCCAAATAGTTGAACGTGTGGGTGTCGGTCCCGATCGGTTGCATTCCAACGGCTGACGTGATGGCGCTTGCCACGCTGCCACCCGACCCGGCCGGGGAGGTCGACATGATGCGACAGTGCGTGCCCATCGCGTCGACCGTCGCGTCCGCCAATGCCCAGCTGCTGCGGTCGGCGGTCCGCAGCCAGTTCTGCCAACCAAGCAGAACCTGCGCGAACGACTGCGGCGGGAAGTTGAGGTTCACCACGTCGACATCGCCGGTGGGGAACGTCGCGAAGGTCAGCGAGGTCGTCACACCGAAGTTCCCGCCACCGCCGCCGCGCAAGGCCCAGAACAGGTCGGGCTGGCTGCTGGGCGACGCGGTGACCGCCTGGCCGCCGGGCAGCACCACCGTGGCCGACCTCAATGCGTCACACATCAGGCCGGCATGGCGTGAATGGGCACCCAGCCCGCCGCCCAGGGCGTGCCCGGCGGTCCCCACCGACGGGCAGGTGCCCGTCGGGATACCGCGCCCGGCGCCGGCCAGCACCTGATGCACCGCATACAGGCTGGTCGCCGGCGTCACGGTGACGAACCCGGTGGCGGCGTCGTAATTGATTCCGCCGGGCAGCTGGCGAAGGTCGAGCACCATCGTGCCGTTCGCCGTGGACGCCCCCACATAGGAGTGTCCGCCACTGCGCGGAGCGACCTTGAGGTGGTTGGCGGCAGCGAATGCCATCGCCTTCTGCACGTCGGCGGGCGATGTCACGGTGACCACCGCCGCAGGTGTCATCCCGTTGAAGTTGGTGTTGAAAACCTGTTTGGCCGTTGCGAATTGCGGACCACTGTTCGGTTGTATGACCTGCCCGCCGATGGCCTGGGAAAGACCGTCCCAGCCCGACGCAATCGGCTCACCGCCGGCTCGGCCCGATCCGAAGACCACGCCGGCGGCCAGCGCTCCGGCAGCGCCGCGCAGAAACGTCTGACGCGAGATCTCACCCGCCAACGTCGGACTTTCGCGTCACCGTCATGTCTGGCATTGTCGATCACGAAACGCCGATAACCGCGGTGCCGCAGGACGTGTCGACACGCATCGTCCGAAATGTAGGCGAACCTTTACCGAGCCGTGTTCTCGACGTGACAGCGGTAGACCACTGTTCGATGCAGACTGCAGAACATAAGGGGTGGACATGCGTCGTAATTGGATGTTGCTGCTGGGCAATCAGTCATTGGCCGTGCGCGCGCTGATCGGTGTCGGGTGTCTGATCACCGTTGCCACAGCGCTTTCGGCGCCGGGCGATGCAGACCCTAACGACGACAATTTCATCGACGCGCTGAGCCACGCCGGCATCGAGTACGGCGAACCGGGAAACGCGATGGCGGTGGGCGAGTCCATCTGCCCGATGATCGCGGCGCCTGGCGGCAGCTTCGCCGCTGCGGCGTCGGGCGTCGCCCATCACGGCATGTCGCCGCAGCTGGCCAGGATGTTCACCACCATCGCCATCCAGACGTACTGCCCGGAGCAGATGTCGAACTTGCTCAGCGGCAACGGATCTGGCTTGCAGCAGATGCCGGGCATGGTGGGTATTCCGGGGGTCTAGCGCGTCCCCAGCGGGTCGATCGTCCAGGCGATGTAGACCATCGCGGCGGCAACGGACGCCATCGTGGCGAAGTCAATTCCCTTGCTGCGCACCACCAGAAGCCCGGCGCGGTCGTCGGTCAGCGCCAACCGCAGCACGGCGGCCACCCCGACACCGATGCCGATCAACAGCGCACCGCGGCGCCAGAAGTTCGCCGCGGCCAGGGTGAACGCGACGACGAAGATCAGCACGACCGTCAGCATCGGCCACTGCGCGCGGAACCGTTGGCGCACATTCACTGCGCTTCGGCCAATTCGACGACGTTTGTCAGCAGGAAGGCGCGGGTCAGTGGGCCGACACCGCCCGGATTCGGCGACACGTGACCGGCGACCTCCCAGACACCGGGATGCACGTCGCCGACCAGGCCGCCTTCGGTGCGGCTGACGCCGACGTCGACGACGGCCGCGCCGGGACGCACCATGTCCGCGGTCAGCAGGTGCGGCACACCGACAGCCGCCACGATGATGTCGGCCTGCTTGGTGAGCGCGGGCAGGTCACGAGTTCCGGTGTGGCACAGGGTAACCGTGGCGTTCTCCGAACGACGCGTCAGTATCAGACCCAGCGGCCGGCCGACGGTGACACCGCGGCCCAGGACCACCACGTGCGCACCGGCGATCTCGATGTCGAAGCGACGTAACAGATGCACGATGCCACGCGCGGTGCAGGGCAGCGGTGCCGGAGTGCCCAGCACCAGCCGGCCCAGGTTCGTCGGGTGCAAGCCATCGGCGTCTTTGTCGGGGTCGACACGCTCGAGCGCCGCGTTCTCGTTCAGTTGCTTGGGCAGCGGCAACTGCACGATGTAACCGGTGCACTCGGGGTTGGCGTTGAGTTCGTCGATGGTCTCGTTGAGCTTGGCCTGGCTGATGTCGGCGGGCAGGTCGCGGCGCAGCGAGGTGATGCCGACCTTGGTGCAGTCGGCATGCTTTCCGCGGACATAGGCCTGCGAGCCCGGATCGTCGCCGACCAGGATCGTGCCCAGGCCGGGTGTCCGCCCCGATGCGGTCAAAGCGGCCACCCGCTGTTTCAGGTCGACGAAGATCTCGTCGCGCGTGACTTTGCCGTCCAACGTGATCGCACCCACGCCCCACAGTCTGTCATGACCGTGCGCGGTGCCCGATGATGCCGACCCGCGGCGCCCGGCTTGCGATCGCCGTTAGGCTGCCGCTATGTCTGCCCCACCGGACGTCTTCAGCCCCGCCAAGCTGGGCCCGATCACGCTGCGCAACCGCACCATCAAATCGGCGACGTTCGAGGCGCGCACGCCGGACGCACTGGTCACCGACGACCTCATCGAATACCACCGACTCCCGGCTGCCGGCGGCGTCGGCATGACCACCGTGGCGTACTGCGCGGTCTCTCGCGGCGGACGCACCGAAGGAAACGGGATCTGGATGCGTCCCGAGGCGGTGCCCGGGTTCCGGCGACTCACCGACGCGATCCACGCCGAGGGTGCGGCGGTCAGCGCGCAGATCGGACACGCGGGCCCGGTCGCCAATGCCCGCTCCAACAAGGCCACCGCGCTGGCTCCGGTGCGCTTCTTCAACCCGATCGGCATGCGGTTCGCCAAGAAGGCCACCCGTGACGACATCGACGACGTGATCGCCGCGCACGCCAACGCGGCCAGGCTGGCCGTCGACGCCGGATTCGATGCCGTCGAAGTGCATTTGGGCCACAACTATCTGGCGAGCGCGTTTCTGAGCCCACTGATCAACCGCCGCAACGACGAGTTCGGCGGATCACTGGAGAACCGGGCCAAGGTGGCCCGCGGCATGGTGATGGCAGTCAAGCGCGCCGTCAAGGATCAGATCGCGGTGACCGCCA
>DASQRI010000433.1:0-15969 GCA_035642975.1 Mycobacterium sp. | reverse complement strand
CATCCGTGCGGGTCGGCCGAGTTCAAGCCGATTCTGGCGGGCCGCATGCACACCCAATATCCCGACGACCCCACCAAGCGTTATTTCACCTACCGCAATCGCGGCTACCTGTTGTCGCAGCCGGGTCTGCGCAAACTGCTCGTCCAGGAGTGGCTGCGATTCGGCTGGTTTTTCCTGGTGTCGCGTCGGGACCCGAAGGGTCTGTTGGAGTGGCTGCGACTGCGCCGGCTGGGGCGTCGGGAGTTGTTCGAAAGGCCGGAGCGGCGCCAATGGCCCTGATTGACGCCGCGGCGCAGTCCAAGACACTGACCCGGGCCTGGGGCGACCTGGTCGACGGCTACCGCCGCCGCGAGCTGTGGCTGCATCTGGGCTGGCAGGACATCAAGCAGCGCTACCGTCGCTCGGTGCTGGGGCCGTTCTGGATCACCATCGCCACCGGCACGACCGCCGTCGCGATGGGCGGCCTGTATTCCAAGCTGTTCCATCTGCAGCTTTCAGTGCATCTGCCCTACGTCACGCTCGGGCTGATCATCTGGAATCTGATCAACGCTTCCATCCTGGAAGGCGCCGAGGTGTTCGTCGCCAACGAGGGATTGATCAAACAACTGCCGACGCCGCTGAGCGTGCACGTCTACCGGTTGGTGTGGCGGCAGATGATTTTGTTCGCGCACAACATCGTCATCTATCTGGTCATCGCGATCATTTATCCGAAGGCGTGGTCGTGGGCCGACCTCTCGGTGATCCCGGCGTTGGCGCTGATCGTGCTCAACTGTGTGTGGGTGTCGTTATGCTTCGGCATCCTGGCGACCCGCTACCGCGACATCGGACCGTTGCTGTTTTCCGTCGTGCAGCTGCTGTTCTTCATGACGCCGATCATTTGGAACGACGACACGCTACGGCAGCAGGGCGCGGGCGGGTGGTCGAAGATCATCGAACTCAACCCGCTGCTGCATTACCTGGACATCGTGCGCGCCCCACTGCTGGGTTCCCACCAAGAGCTGCGGCACTGGGCGGTCGTGGTGGCGCTGACGGTCATCGGCTGGGTGCTGACAGCTTTTGCGATGCGCCAATTCCGCGCCCGGGTGCCCTACTGGGTGTAGCCACCGCCACGCCGGCAACCGATCAATGGCATTCTCTACGCAGGCTTTTCGGAAAGCCCCAGCGGCCCGGCCAGTTCGGCCAGCGCCGGGACCAGCTCTTCGATCGGAACGAGCACCTGGACCGCGACATGGTCGGCGCCGGCTTCAAGATGTTCGGTGAGTTGCTGCGCGATCTGCTCGCTGCTCCCGTGCGCGACCAACGCGTCGATCAGCTTGTCGCTACCGGGCCGGGCGACGTCGGCGTCGGTGAATCCCAATCGCTTCCAGTTGTTGGTCCAGTTGCGTAGATCGAAATAGACATCCAGCGCTTTACGGCCGACCGCGCGCGCTTCGTCGGCATCGGTGCTCAATACCACTTTGTGCTCAGGCACCAGAAGCGCTGACGGCCCGATCAATTCGCGGGCCTTTGCGGTGTGCTTCGGAGTTGTCAGGTACGGGTGGGCGCCAGCGCTACGCTCGGCGGCCAACTTCAACACCCGCGGACCTAATGCCGCTAGCAACCGGCGGCTGGCCGGAACCCCGTGAGAGTCCAATTCGTCGATGTAGTCGACGAGGGCATCGTAGGGTTTGCGATACTGCTGGATGAATTCCGAATGACCGACCCCGATTCCGAGCAGGAATCGTCCCGGGCACGCCTGCTCGATGCGGTGGTAGGACTCGGCAACCGGCTTGGCGGCCGCCGTCCAGATGTTGACGATCCCAGTGGCCACGGTGAGCGTTTCGGTCGCCGCCAAAATCGGTTCGACGAAGTCCAAGTCGGCGGCCGGCGATCCTCCCGCCCAGACCGTTCCATAGCCCAGCTTCTCGATCTCAACCGCCTGTTCTGGCCCTACCAGACCCATCGCCTGCCGGCGAAACACCCCGAACCGGCCGATGTCAGGCGTGCGCGGTGTATCGGTCATGCTGCTCCTTTGCTTCTGGTAGCCCGGATGCTATCGACCCACGCCGTGCGAAGCGTCGATTCTGTTCGGTTTCAACGCGATTCGGGCCCGATGATCCAGGTTTCATCGGTGACCATCATGTGTGCATACTTCGGGTTGATGAAGTTAGCCAGGTCAGCTGTGGCTTCCTCGTACTCCGGTGACTTCATCATGGTCGCGATGGCTTCGACGTCGTCGAACCACAGAATGCTGGCGGAATCCAGGAAAGCTTCGCCCAGAGCGTAGGCGCCGTCATTAACGTGACATTGGTGGTAACGACGAAGCCCCGGCAGCTTGAGATCCTTCGCCGCATGTGTTTTGAGGCTGTAGCGGCGAAACTCCTCCAGCGGCATCCCTTCTTTGCGCTTCACCAAGGCGATGATCTTCACCAGCGTGGATGGGCGCGTGAAGGGCGGCCCCGGAAGTAAGACATGCTCGGTGGTGTCAAGCACGACGGTGCGCCAGAACGCGGCCCAATTCGGTTCGTCTAACCTTGCCCCCTGGAGAAACTCTTTCGACTGGAGGCTCTCGAGCTGCTCTTGCTCGTTCTCCAAGAAGATCTCCGCTACTCCGCTCCAAAGCGGGTCGTCCGGCTCGGGGCCGAAGGGCACGCGGCAGTCAATCATGTACTTCTTTATCTGCGGGATCTTGCTGGCGTATTCGACGGCGTGCACCTCCTTCCAGTAGCGCTGAAAGTCGGCTTCGCTCATTCCGGGTTTGGGGTGGGCGAAGATGAGTTGGTGGATCACAGTTGACTCCTCAAATGGGATGTACCGACGACTTCTTCATAGGCCAGTGTTAGTGCCCGCAACGCATGCCGATCATCTCGGGCTTGACGCTGCCCTCGATCACGACCTCGAGTAGAAACGGCCCGTTGTGCGCCAGCGCCTGATCCAGAGCCGGCCCGATCTCGTCGGGCTTTTCGATCCGGGCACTCTTGACTCCCATCGCCTCAGCCAGGCCGGCGAAGTGGATCGGTGGTTGCGACAGGTCAAAGCAGAGCGGGTAGTCGTGCGCAGCGAATTGCCGTTCTTTCCAATACGCCTCGATGTTGACTTGTAACAATCGATAAGAGCCGTTGTTGCACACTACGAACTTGACATCCAGGTCGTGCCGGGCGGCCGTCCACAGCGCCTGGATGGTGTACATGCTGCCGCCGTCGCCGGTGAATCCGAACACCGTCTTGTCCGGGTTGGCGAACTTGGCTCCGATCGCGCCGGGAATACCGACGCCCAGCGAGCCGCCGCGGGTCAGCATGTACTGTCCCGGCTCGTGCGGCACCCGGTGACGGGCGATGTCCGGAGACGAAGTCAGCGCCTCGTCGAAGATGATCGCGTCGTGGGGCAGCCGTGGCGCCAGCTCCTCCATGAAGCGCGCCAGCTGCATGGGCACTTGGTCGCGGTTCTTCCGATCGTTTTCGCGTTGAGCCGCAAGCTCTTCGGCGCGCGACTCGCCGATCTCCTTCGCGCGCGCGGCCGCGGCGCTCTTCTGCGTGGGCGTCAGCAACTCGTTGAGCGCGGCTGCCAACAAGCCCAGCGTGAGCTTCGGGTCGCTGACCAACCCGATGTCAACCGGATGGCACTTGGCGATCTCGTAGGCGTTCAGGTCGATTTGAATTACCTTCGCCCCCTTGGCGAAGATGGCGCCCAATTCCGGAAAGACTTCGTTGACCATGTACGTACCGCAGACGAGATTGACGTCGCCCTTCGTCGTAATCGGCAAACTGTGGTAACCAAACATGTGCCCGGTGCCGCCTTGGTAGAGCGGGTGAGCGTAATCGATGTTGACCTCCCCGGCGTCCACCTCCCAGACCTCGGCCCCGAGCAGCTCGGCCACGCGTGCCAATTCTGATTGCGCACCTGAGAAGGCGACGCCGTCCCCGACGAAGATCATCGGCTTTTCCGCGGCGGCCAGCAGCGCGGCCGCCGCGCGGACGGCGCTTTCCTCGGGGACGACCCGGGTCGAGGGCAGCGAGGTCGGCACGACTTCTTCGACTGCGGGCGCATCCAACACGTCCATCGGCAGACAGACATACACCGGGCCCATCGGCGGCGTGGTGGCGATCTTGATTGCCCTCCGCACGACACGCAGCAGCGACGAGGGATCAAGCACCATCGTTGAGTATTTCGTGACCGGGGCGGCCATCGCCACCAGATCGCCGGCCATCTGCGAATCCATCGCCTGGTACTTGACCCCGGCATCTCCACCGATCACCACCAACGGCGCGTGGCCACGCTTGGCTTGGTAGAGCGCACCGATGGCGTTGCCGAGGCCTGGAGTGCTATGGATCTGCACCAACGCCGGCTTCCGCGCAGCGCGGGCGTAGCCGTCGCCGATGAGGACGGCCACCGACTCTTGCAGCGTCAGAACATAATTAAGCTGCGGATAAGCGTCCAGCGCGTCGAGGAAACCTTGCTCGACCGTGCCAGGGTTGCCGAACATATAGCGGAACCCGTCGGCGACGAACTGTTCCAGGACGGCAAACCGTCCGCTTTTCTGACTCATCTAGTACCTTCCGGGAACTTCCTCGCAGCGATTACGGGCCGTGGGCGATCTGCCGGAGGTGCAGGTTGCAGGACAGCACGATAGTGCCATTGCGCATGGCACCACCTCACTTGCTCGAGCGGCGTGATGAGATCACTGTGCACGTCGGACATCACACCTGTCCCGGAATTGCGCCACAGGTATTTGCCTGCGTCAAACTTCACGCGGCGTTTACCGGCAGCGCTGATCCGGTTGTCCGACCCAATGCTTCGCGCGAAAAGAAGCCTGTTCAACTGCCCTACCGAATGGCAATGATGACGATATAGTGCTGCGAACCAACAGCGATGGGCACCGATGTGGCACACACTTCCGATACGTCGACAGTTCTGCCAGATGATGTAGCCGGACACATGATTGAGGCGAGTCCGGCTGCGGTGCGATCGTGACCCCGGCGCAGCGCGGCACCGGAACCACCGAGACAGTCGGCGAGCACCGGAAGCATGGCGCTGCGGCGATTGAAGTGTCGGTCGGCGTCGCCCAGCCGCTCGGCGCCCTCCCCACCAAAACCGGTGTGAACTTTTCTATCTACTCTGAGCACGCGACCAGCGTCACGCTGCTGCTGTTTGATTCCCCTGAAGGAACGACGCCGGTTGAAATCGTTCTCGACGCGCAACGCAACAAGAGTTTCCATTTCTGGCACTGCCACGTCGCCGGTGTCCGTCCCGGTCAGATCTACGCGTACCGGATGGACGGACCTTTCGATCCCGGCGGCACGGGGCTCCGCTTCAATCGCAACAAGGTGCTGATCGACCCGTACGCCCTCGGCAACATGAATACAGTTTGGGATCGCAATAGCGCCGTCGGGCCGAAGGACAACGTCGCCACGTCGATGCGCAGCGTGGTGATCGACCCGACAACGTACGACTGGGAGGGCGACCGCCCACTCAACCGCCCGATGTCCGAGACGATCATCTACGAACTGCACGTCCGGGGCTTCACCGCGTCGCCCTCGTCACGGGTAGAACACCCGGGCACCTTCGCCGGCGTCATCGAGAAAATTCCATACCTGAAGTCCCTGGGTATGACCGCGGTCGAGCTGCTGCCGATCTTCGACTTCGACGAGACACAGATCCTGCGGGTCGGGCCTGGAGGTGAACTCCTCACCAACTATTGGGGATACGACCCTTACGGCCATTGGGCGCCGCAGTCCTCCTACTGTGTATCCCCGAAGTGCGGCACCCACCTGGACGAGTTCCGGGACATGGTGAAGGCGCTTCACCGCGCCGGCATCGAGGTGATCCTCGACGTCGTCTTCAACCACACCAGCGAAGGCAACCAGAACGGACCCACCATCAGCTTCCGTGGGCAGGCCAATGAGGCCTACTACATGCTGTCGAATGCCGACCCTCAGTACTACATGGACTTCTCCGGATGTGGTAACACCTTCAACGCCAACCATCCGGTGGTTACCAAGTACATCGTCGAGTGCCTGGAGTACTGGGTCACCGAGCACCATGTCGACGGCTTTCGGTTCGACCTCGGTGCGGTGCTGTCCCGCGGTCAGACCGGTGTGGAGCTGGCTGTGCCGCCGGTGCTGTGGAACATCGAGCTTTCCCAGGTTCTGTGGGACACCAAGCTGATCGCCGAAGCGTGGGACGCAGGCGGACTTTACGAGGTGGGCAGGTTCCCCGGCAAACGTTGGTCGCAGTGGAACGGGCCTTATCGGGACTGCGTGCGCAAGTTCGTCAAGTCCGACGCCGGACTGATCGCCTCGCTGGCAACCCGGATCGCGGGCAGTAGCGACCTGTTCGGCCCACCTGGCGAAATGCCAACCAACAGCATCAATTTCGTCAGTTGCCACGACGGGTTCACCCTCAACGATCTGGTGTCCTACAACGCAAAGCACAACGAGGCCAACGGCGAAGACAACCGCGACGGCTCCGACGACAACAACAGCTGGAACTGCCGCTGGGAAGGACCCACCGAGGATCCCGAGGTTGAGCGCCTGCGTGAAAGGCAGATACGCAACTTCGCTGCGATCCTGTTGCTCAGCCGCGGAGTGCCGATGTTCGTCGCGGGTGACGAATTCCGCCGAACGCAATCGGGCAACAACAATGCTTACTGCCAGGACAATGAGCTGAGCTGGGTGGATTGGACTTTGGCCGAGAAGCACGCCGACCTCATTCGCTTCTGGGACAAGATGATTGGTCTGCGGAATCGATTCACCAGCCTGCGCCAACCCAGCTTCTACGGCGACTTGTCCAACGAGCGAGGGTTGCTCGAGATTTCGTGGCACGGCCGCAAGCTGCACCAGCCGGGCTGGGACGACCCCTACTCCCGGGCGCTCTCATTCACCATCGCCGGCTTTAACGGTGAAGATGACCTCCACGTAATACTCAACATGCTTTGGGAAGCCGCCGAGTTCGAACTCCCCCCCATTCCGGGACGACGCTGGGTGCGCGCCGTGGACACTTGGCTCCCTTCGCCGAACGAAATTCTTGATCCTGGCCACGAAGCTCCCGTTAAGTCCAACACCTATAACGCCGGCGACCGCAGTGTCGTCGTCCTTATCTCCCAAGAGGTTTCGTCATGACAGAAATCATGAAATTCACCCTGACGGACAGCATCGCCGGATATGTGGTCTCCTACGACGAAGACGAAAACTCCTTCGTCTTGCGGACCACCGACGGCCGCGAATTCACCATCTACGTGACACCCACGACAGCTGCGAACGTGACTCGCAACTTCGACGAGGAGTACCAGGACGTCAGCGGGCAGATCGGCGACATGCTCTACCCGGGGCGTTACCTGTACGCCTATGGCATCTACTACCCCGAAGACGGCGGGCATCGCTTCGAGGTGAAGCAGCTCGTGTTCCCCGGCAGGCCGGGAAAGGAATATGTCTTTGAAGACCCCGCCTGGTGGGTCAATCAAGTCCGCGCGGTGGCGGATTTCTACCTGCGCGGCCAGTTCCCCGACGGCAACTACGACTGGCGCAACTACCGCACCAAGCTGACCCTGGCCGGCACCCATACGCCGGACTACATCGCATCCGACTACCGTCAGGAGACCGACACCATCTCGCGCCTGGTCTACGGGCTCGCCACCGCCTATCTGCTCACCGGCCAGGACCGCTTCCTCGAGGCGGCGGAGCAGGGAACCGACTACCTGCGCCAAAATGTGCGCGGTGTTCGCGAAGACGAGGGCGTGGTGTTCTGGTTTCACGGCATCGACGTCTCATCTAATGGCCAGCGCAAGATCTTGGCATCAGAGTTCGGCGACGATCTGGACGCCATCCCGATGTATGAGCAGATCTACGCGCTGGCAGGCCCGACCCAGACGTACCGGATCACCGGCGACCCACGCATCCTCGACGACATCGACAAGACCGTCGCGCTGTTCGAGCGTTTCTTCCGCGACCCCGGTCAGGGCGGCTACTTCTCCCACCTCGACCCGGTATCGCTGGACCCACGTTCACCCATTCTCGGGCACAACCGCGCCCGAAAGAATTGGAATTCGGTCGGCGACCACGCGCCGGCGTATTTGATCAACGCACTGTTGGCTACCGGCCGCAAGGACCTCGAGGACTTTCTGGCGGCCACCGGAGACACGATCGTCACACGGTTCCCCGACTACGAACACAGCCCGTTCGTCCAAGAGCGGTTCCGGGAGGATTGGTCTCACGACCAGCACTACAAATGGCAGCAGGACAGGGCCGTGGTGGGCCACAACCTGAAGATCGCCTGGAACTTGACGCGTATCAACAATATTCGTCCCAACGACGCCTACGTTGCATTGGCGGACAAGATCGCCGAGATCATGCCTGCGGTGGGCAGCGACCAGCAGCGCGGCGGCTGGTACGACGTGGTGGAACGCACCCTTCAGCCCGGCCAGAAATGGCACCGGTTTGTCTGGCACGACCGAAAGGCGTGGTGGCAGCAGGAGCAGGCCATCCTTGCCTACCTCATCCTGGCCGGCACGCACGGCAACGAGGAGCACCTTCGACTCGGTCGCGAGGCCGCGTCGTTCTACAACGCGTGGTTTCTCGACCACGGGGATGGCGGCATCTACTTCAACGTCCTCGCTAACGGACTGCCCTACCTGCTCGGCAGTGAGCGACTGAAGGGCAGCCACTCGATGTCGGGCTACCACTCGACCGAGTTGTGCTACCTGGCAGCGGTTTACACCAACCTGCTCATTCGCGAGCAGCCGATGCTGTTCTACTTCAAACCGAAGGCGTCGTCATTCCCCGACGGCATTCTGCGGGTCGCGCCGGATCTGCTGCCGCCCGGGCGGGTGAAGCTGTCGAACGTGTGGATCGACGACCAGCCCTACGACGACTTCGACAAGGAAAAGATGACCGTGCGGTTGCCGGAAGGCAAAGAGGTGCGGGTGCGGGTCCGGCTGGTGTCCGCCACGTCGGAGCTCGACTCCCAATACGAGCACCGCGACGACGGCGACTACCGCCTGACGCTGGTCGGCGCGATTCCGTCCAAGCAAGTCGACCACCTTCGCGCCGAGCTGGACCGAGCGCTGCGGGCCCAAGCCCGACGACTGGTCCTGTTGGTCACCGAACTGGAGTCGCTCTGCGAGGAAGCCTTCAACGAACTGCTGTTCTTCCGTTCCAAGGTGGGGTTGAACCAGCAGGTCGTCGTCGTCGGCGCGAACGAAAGAGTGAAGCGGGCGTTCGCCAGCGCCGACGCGTCAACCGGGGGCGAGTTCATTCACCTCGACAAAGAGTAAGCGTCCAGCGCCCGCTATGCGGCGACGTCTCCGGCCAGCATGTCGATGATCCGCCGGGCGAAGAGATGAAACACGCTGCCGGCGCGTCCGGTAACCAGGTCCCCGTCGACGACGACGTCCTCGTCGACGTAGACGGCGCCCATGTTGCGGACATCGCCGAGCAAGTTGTTGTGGGCGACGACGCGTCGACCCCGAACGAGCTCCGGCGCAGGCGCCACCAGCCACATGCCGTGACAGATAATGCCTTTCAAGATGTCCGGTCGAGCGAAGACCCGCTGCATAAACACGGTCGCCGGTGGCAGCTTGTTGATGTCTTCGGTGTATCGGAGCCGATCCGACACCATCCCCGACGGAACGATGACCGCGGCGAGCTGCCCGAGATCCTCGTCGCTGAGACCCTCGAAGCTTTCGTCGCACACGAATGGCGCCCGGAACTCATGCCCCTTGAACTCCAGTGAGGGTTGACCCCATAACCGGGTGAGGAAGTGGGGCTCGGCGCCCTCCTCGGCGAAGCGATGTTGGTAGTACCAGATTTCCGGCTCGTAGAAGTCGCTCTCCACGAGGATGGCGATCTTCTTACCTTGCAGCCTCATCGAACCTCCCTGACGTCGAGTGACCCCGCCGGCGAAGACGTTGCGACGGCAGAAGCCCGAACATGATTGTGCGCCGAGACGACGCCGCTGTCCGCCACTATGTCCACGTTGCTCAACGGCCGCCGCAGACGACGACGAATCCGTCATTCCGGTGCGGGGCCGCCGTCCCCCGCGCACAATGTGAAGGCCAGCAAACATTCGCGGCGTTTCGGCAGGTGGTGAGAAGCGCCCGAAAGCCACCTACGCGAAAGCTAAAAGCCCTGCGACAGAAGGAGAGTGGACGTGCCCAAAACCGTTCTGTGTTGTTTGTCAGAGTGGGGTTATTGGGGCGAGGAACTCGTGGGTCCCTACGATGTGCTCACCGAGCACGGTTACCAGATCGATTTCATGACCCCGACCGGCGCAAAGCCGCCCGCGCTGCCACCCAGCGCGGAGGCCGGCTACCTCGATCCACCGCTTGACAAGGTGGTCACCGATGAGCACTTCGCCCGGCGAACCCGCGAGATCGACCAGTCCGACCTGCTCGACCGTCCGATCAGTTTGGCCGAGTGGTTTCCCCAGATGCCGTACTTCAACAGCGAAGCTTTCGGGCACGGCCTCGAGGACTACTACGCCAAGCGCGACGCCTGCTGGCAGGAACTGGACAAGTACGACGCCCTGCTGCTGCCCGGCGGAAGCGGACCCATGGTCGACATGGTCAACAACGAACGCCTGCACGCCGTCATATTGGGCTTCGTCGCCAAGGACAAACTCATTGCCGCCGAATGCTATTGCGTCACCTGCCTGGCATTCGCGCGGGACTGGACCGACCGCAAGAGCATCATCGCCGGAAGGCACGTGACCGGCCATGCCAGGGAATACGACTACAAGGACGGCACTGGGTTCGCCCATCCGTCGGTTGCCGGAGCCAACTTCGGTCCGCCGTTCTATCCGCTGGAGTACATCTTGCGGGACGCGGTCGGGCCGGACGGTCAGTACCACGGCGGAGTCGGTCACACCCTTTCCACCATCCTGGATTATCCCTTCCTGACCGGACGCTCGACCCAGGACTCACAACTCGTCGGAGAGCTGATGGTCCAGGCGTTGGAAAAAGGCCTGCGCCGCTACGGCTGGTGACGCGGACTGAAAATCACCAGCCCTAAACGATTTAGGAGTTCCTGTGGCAATCAAGAACACCATCGACATCAATTCGGCCACCAGCAAGCTCACCGACTGGCTGTCTGGAGAACTTCCCGATGCTCAGGACGTCGCCGTAACCGATCTCGGTGAGCCCGATTCAAGCGGCCTGTCCAACGAGACCGTTTTGTTCACCGCCACCTGGCGTGCAGGCGGCGTTCAGGAGACCAGCAACATGGTGGCCCGGGTTCAGCCGCACGGCCCCGGAATGTACCCCGAATACGACCTGGGCAAGCAGGCGGCCGTGATCAAGGCTCTCGCCGAGAAGTCGGCTGTCCGGGTGCCCCGCGTGTACTTCTTCGAAGAAGATCCGAGTGTGTTCGGGTCGCCGTTCCTCGTGCTGGAGCGGATCGACGGCCGAATCCCCAGTGACGACCCGCCATTCACTGCGGCCGGCTGGGTGCTGGATCTGACTCCAGAGCAACGACGAACAATGTGGCACAACGGCCTCGAGGCCCTTGCGGCGATCCACAGGGTGGACTGGCGAGCACTCGAGCTTGGCTTTTTGGACACCCGCGAGAACCGCAGCGGTCTCGATGCGGATTTGGCCTGGTGTCGCCGGACGTTCGAGTGGGCGGCCGAGGGCGAACGGAACCCCACGATAGAGGCCGCGCTGGACTGGCTGGACCAGCACCGGCCGAATGACGATGGGTCGGACGTCCTCAACTGGGGCGATGCACGGGTAGGCAACATCATCTTCGCCGACGACGTCTCTGCAGCGGGCGTAATCGACTGGGAAGCAGTGGTCCTCGCCCAGCGCGAGCAGGATCTCGGATGGTGGCTTTTCAACGTCCGCCACCACACTCAAGGCGTCGGGCTGCCGCTACCCGACGGTATTCCCGACCGTGACGAGACAATTGAGTACTACCAGCAGGTCTCCGGCCACAAAGTGCGAAACATCGATTACTACGAAGCCCTGGCGGGCACCCGGCTCGCGATCTTTATGGTCCGCGCAGCGCACATGATGATCGACGCCGGATTGCTTCCACCGGATTCGCCGATGGCCCAGAGCAATCCGGCCAGCCAGCTGGTCGCGAAACTCCTCGGGCTACCCGCGCCGGTCGGTGTTACGACCACCTTCATCGGTCATCGCGGCACGTCGGGATAACAACCCGGGGCGCCAGACATGGCACTGTTGGCAGGCAAGACGGCGGTTATCACCGGTGGCAACAGCGGCATCGGGCTGGCGACCGCGCAGCGGTTCGTCGACGAGGGCGCGAGTGTCTTCATTACGGGCCGGCGGCAGGCCGAGTTGGACGCGGCGGTGCAGCAACTGGGGCCGGCGGCGGCGCCGGGCTATTTGCCGTTATCCCGGTCGTATTCGCTGAACCTTCATACAATTCTGCTGTGTCCGAGCCAGCCGCCGCGGTGCAGTCGTCAGGTCGGACCCCCGTACAGCGCCCACCGGTCTTCGCCAACTCAGCGTGGCGGTTGACCTGGTCGGTTCCGGCGGCGGTGCGGGCGGTTCGGGGCACCATCGTCGTGAATGGGCTGTTCGCGCTCACCCTGTACGTCATCGGCGACGACCAGAAACAGATGTGCCTTTTCGCCACCTTCGGCGCGTTGACGACAGCGGTGTTCACCAACTTCGGCGGTAGCCGGCGCGACATCCTTCGCGCCCATCTGGGCCTGGCCGCCACAGCGGGCCTGGTTCTGACTATCGGCACCCTGGTTAACGGGAGCGTCTGGCTGGCGACCGCGGTGACGATCCCGGTGGCGTTCACAATCTTCTTCGCGGGAATGATCGGTCCGAACGCGGCGGGCGCGACCAACAGTGCCTTGCTCGCTTACGTATTGGCGGTCGCTTCGCCGGGGACGGCGACAACGATCCCGGCCCGCCTGGCCGGCTGGTGGCTGGCCGCGGCAGTCAGCGCGGCTGCCATCCTCTTGGTATCGCCGAATGATCCGGGAGATCGGTTGCGGGCCGCCGCCGCTGCCACCGCGACGGCGGTAGCCCGTTATCTGCGCGCCGCGCTTGGCGGTGCGGCGACGACTGCCGAGATGCAGGAATCCCAGGCGGCCACGGAAACATTGATGGACACGTTCGCTGCAACACCATACCGGCCAACCGGCCTGGCCACCGCCGACCAGGCGATGGCCAACGTGGTGCAGATCCTGCAGTGGTGCAGTGCTTTGACCGCCGATACCAAGGGCGGCCTATTGGACCTCAGCCGGGCACCGGCAACTGATCGGGAGATGCTGGGCATAGCCGCCGACGTACTCGACGACACCGCGGCGTTGCTGCGGGGGGCCGACATCCGGCCCGACCTCGACCGGTTGGAACGGACCCGTGCTGCCCGTGGTGCACATCGGCGCGACCTACCGGATGACCCGGACGCGGTCCGGACGGCCGCGACGCATGCCTACCAAGCTCAGGTTATCGCGGTTGCAACGCGCACTGCCGCCGCCGACGCACTCATCGCCACCCGGCGCGCGGATCCGGATGCGATTGCGGCCCAACGCCGTAGCTGGTACGGGCAGCCGGATGTCGGGCCGCCCAGCCCGGAATCATGGTTGGTGACGCTGCGCGACAATCTCAGCGTCGTATTCACATACGCCAGCTTCCGTTCGGTGTGGTTCCTCAACGCCGTCCGAGGTTCGGTGGCGCTGGCTGTGGCCGTCGCAGTCGCCGACTTAGCCGGGGTGGAGCATCGGTTCTGGGTGATCCTGGGCACGGTGTCGGCGCTGCGGACGAACGTAGCCGGCACCGAGGCGACGGTGTGGCGGTCACTGGCCGGCACCGTGGCCGGATTCGCAGTTGGCGGAGCCCTGTTGGAGACGACCGGGACGGGCCCGCTGGCGCTGTGGATCGTGCTGACTTTCGCCGTGTTCATCGCGACGTACACACCGGGAACGGCGCCATACCCGGTAGGGCAGGCGGCATTCACGATTGCCAACGTGGTGGCGTTCAACCTGATGACATCGGCGAACTCGGGCTGGCACGTCGGCGCGGTGCGCGTCGAGGATGTCGCGATGGGCTGTGCGATAAGCCTATTCGTCGGGGCACTGCTGTGGCCCCGGGGCGCCGGCCCGCTCGTCGGCGACAACCTCGCCGACGCATTCCGCTCAGGAAGCGTCTACCTGATCCACGCCGTCGATTGGGCACTAGGCCTGCGGCCCGAGCAGCCGGATACGGCCATCGCCGCCGTGACGGCCAGCACCCGGCTCGATGACGCCCTGCGCGGATATCTCGCCGAACAAGGCACCAAGCGGCTGAGCAAGGGTGATCTCTGGCAGCTGGTGATGGCCAGTACGCGGCTGCGGCTGACCGCCCACTCGTTGGCCGGACTGCGCGGGCCCGCACCGCCGGACTGCCACTCTGACGAGCCACACGTGCGGCTGCGCCAACGCGCGGCCGAACTCGCCGACTTCTACGAACGGCTCGGGTCTCAGGTTGCGGATGTCCAGCCGCAATTCACCGCAGCTACCCGGCCCACCGACCACGAACCGGATGGTCCGACGATGGAGGATCCAGTTGCACAAGAGAACATCGCGGTCACCGAACTGTTGGTCGCCACCGAGAACTTGGCAATTCCAGAAACCGTCGGCACAGCTGACGGGGTGTGGACCGGGCGTGTCCAGTTCTTGTGGTTCTTCCTGTGGGTTCATGAGCATCTGCACAATCTCCAGTCACAGGCAAACATGGTCGACGGGCCGGCCAGGCGACTGGCCGAGATCCGCCGGCAACCGTGGTGGCGGTGACGGCCGATGACGGAGCCACAGAAGTCTCGGCGCAACATCCTTCTGGGTGCCGGCGCAATGGGTTTCACAGCTTTCGCCGCCGCCTGTACACCCTGCGAGCCGACAGCGGCCGGCTCCGCCGAACTGTCATCGGCGGACCGGCTGGAGATAGCCGAGCTTTACTCCCGGCACTTCTACAGCCTGGACGGCCTGACCGCGATGTTCGGCGGACAGGCCGATCGAAACTGGGCCGATACGTTCGCGGCTGATGGAGAATTCGCGATGGTGAGGGCCAACGGCGATACCCTGGCCACGGCACGTGGAACAGCAGAACTCGTCAAGCAGTACGCAACCTTTCACCACCCGACGCGACATTGGATGAACCACTTGCTGATCCGCGCCGACGAATCGGGCATCCGCGGGGGTTGTTACATCCTCGCGCTGGACATCCAAGATATGCCTTACCGCATTTACCGAACAGGGTTGTACGAAGATCAGCTGGTACAGGTCGACTCGGCTTGGAAATTCCAGTCCCGCAGACTCATTCTCGATCCCGGTAGTCCGGACTGACGCAGTCAGCGCCGGACTAATGGTGTGACCGTCTTGCTCAGCAGCGAATTACCCTGCTCTTCAGGATATTTCGTTATATTGGCTGTCATCTTGTCGTCGAGCTGATTGCCTTCGCCGGTTATGTGATAGCCGCACGCGTCGGAGTCGAGGACAATGTTGGATACCGCTGCCAGCACGTGCTGACAGGACCAGCCGTCGGCGGGGTCCGTGTGCGAGTGCCCCTGCACGATCCTCGGGTCGGCGCCGCTGAGATTCCCGACTATCCACCGAACTGTTGTGCCGTCGGCGTCGGTTTGCGTCACGGTCTTCGTGGTGCAGGCCCGCCAGTTGTCCGCCGAACTCTTGACGAAAGCACTGGCCTGGTCGGCGGACGGAAAACCCACCGCGGCTTGACCGACCAAGTGCTGACGATCATTTCCCGGCTCCTGCAGCCTCTGCTCGCGCACCGCGGTGTAGCCGCTGCCCGCGTACACCGAATCTTCAGCGACAGTCAAGGTGCCGCTGCAGTCCGGATATGACAGCGAAAACGTGGGGTGCAACGGCGCCCGGCCAATCGTGCCGGGTTGCATGCCCGAGGCGCCCATGACGATATTGATTTGGTCAGCGCTGAGCAGAATGGCATCCAGGTCCAGTGTCACGGATTTAGGCGGTGAGGTGGTAGCTGAGCAGCCAGTGCCCAGGCCATCCAGAACCGCCGCAACG
>DASQRI010000432.1:0-29241 GCA_035642975.1 Mycobacterium sp. | reverse complement strand
CGCCCGAAGCTCTGCTCGCGGAAATGCGGCCAGGCGGCGCGGATGACGTTGTAGCCGCCGTAGAGATGCACCTTGAGCACGGCGTCCCAGTTCTCGAACGACATCTTGTGGAAGGTGCCGTCGCGCAGGATGCCGGCGTTGCTCACCACGCCGTCGATCTTGCCGAACTCGTCGAGAGCGGTCTTGATGATGTTCTCCGCGCCCTCGGGCTCGGCGACGCTGTCGTAGTTGGCGGCAGCGCGGCCTCCGGCGGCCTTGATCTCGTCGACGACCTTGTCGGCCATGTTGTGTCCGGCACCGCTACCGTCGCGGGCACCGCCGAGGTCGTTGACCACAACGCTGGCGCCTTCTTTGGCGAGGGTCAGGGCGTACTCACGACCCAGGCCGCCGCCGGCTCCAGTGACGACAACGACGCGATCCTGCACTCCGGGCATTACGTTCCTCTCTTGTTCTCGGGCTTCATCGCCCGACTCTGCTCAGGCCGGTTCGGTTAAGCGGTCACGCCCTCAGGACAGCCGGCGCGCCAACTTCCACGCCTTCTCTGTATACGGCGGATAGATGAAGCTGGATACGTCGGGTCGGGTCGGCTTGGTCAACACCGACTTGCGGTGGCTGAACTCTTCGAAGCCCCAGCGTCCGTGGTAGGCGCCCATACCCGATGCGCCGACGCCGCCGAACGGCAGCCGGGCCGTCGACACCTGGAAGGCCAGGTGGTTGACCAACATGCCGCCGGCGGGCACATCTGGTCTCCGTGGTCACAGTGTTTCCTTCCTGACCGGCGAAAACCCAATCCTAATCAACCACCCGGTTGGGCAACAGGCGCCCTCAGGGGTCGCGGGCGCCGACTGTTACGGCTTTTCGGCGGAGATCCAGACGGCCCGGGACGTCGCCGCGACGCTCGGATCTTCCGGCAGCGGTCGACCGACCTGAGTGAGGTAGTCGCGGCCCTTCACCGTTTCGACGCGCCAGCGCTGCGTGTCGAACCACGCGGCTGGATCGCAGCGCTCGTCCTCGGTGTACCAGAGGTCGCCGGGATCGAACACGTTCTCATCGCCCAGCCGCCGACGCAGTTCGTCGGCTCTGATCTGGCGCTTCTCATAGGCCTCGCGGGCCGCGTCGTCGAGGGTGAAGTCCTCGATGCAGGCTCGGCTACCCGTGGCGCTGAGCGCGTCGATGTCGGCGAACAACTGCTCCTCGGCCTCGCCGGGCAGGAACATCAACAGCCCTTCGGCCAGCCAGGCAGTCGGTTGCATGGGATCGAACCCCTTGTCGCGCAATGCTTTCGGCCAATCGAACCGCAAGTCTGCCGGCACCTCGCGACGGTCGACCACCGGTTGGACGCCGTTGGCGGCCAGCGTCGCGGCCTTGTACTCCAGCACTTTGGGCTGATCGATCTCGTACACCACCGTCCCGGCCGGCCAGTCCAACCGGTAGGCCCGCGAATCCAACCCGGACGCCAGGATCACGTGCTGACGTATGCCCGACGCTGCCGCCGCGGCGAAGTACGCGTCGAAGAAGTGGGTGCGTGCGGCCTGGTAGTTGACCATGTGCGCACGAACGGCCGCCTGCTCGGGATCGGCCGTGTACGTCGCGGCCATTTTCGCCACCAGCGCGGCGAGTTCCGGACCGTCGATCAGCAACTGGGCGAACTCGTCGCGGATCAACGGTTGGTCGCTGGCGGTTTCGACGGCTCGCGCCGAGGCCACCATGACGGCGGTCGCGCCGACGCTGGTGGCGATGTCCCAGGTATCGCCGTCGGAGCGACTGCCGGAGGTCATGACAGTTCGGCGGTGACGAATTGCGCGAATGCGTCCTCGTCGTCGCCCATCGGCACACCCTCGACCCAGCGGTCCAGCCGACGCATCTCGTCCCCGGAGTTCTGCGCCGTGGCCCGCCAGCCGTGGTCGTTGAGCCAGTCGACGACGACGGCACGATCCTCGTCGTGGTAGATCAGGTCCTGGATGTCGACGGTTCGCTCGATGCCGAGTTCACTGGCCACCCGCTCGAACCGGTCCCGCATCTCTTGGCGCCGCTCGTCTGCGTGGTTGGCCGCGGTCTCCACCGCGATCCGGCTGCCCGGCGCGCTCAACTCGGTGATCTGCGTGAACAGCCGATCCTGGGCGTCGGCCGGCAGGTACATCAGCAGCCCCTCGGCCAGCCAGGCCGTGGGTGTCTTCGGGTCAAAGCCCGCCGCGACGAGGGCGGCCGGCCAGTCCTGCCGCAAGTCGATCGGCACCTCGCGGCGGTCGGCCGATGGCGTCGCGCCGTGCGACGCCATCGTCGACGATTTGTAGTCGAGCACCTTGGGCTGGTCGATCTCGTACAGCGTGGTCCCGGCCGGCCAGTCCAGCCGGTAGGCCCGCGAGTCCAGCCCGGACGCCAGGATCACCACCTGGCGGATACCGGCGGCCGCCGCCCCGGTGAAGTGGGCGTCGAAGAAGTGCGTCCGCACGGCCTGATAGCTGCGCATGTGGTGAAAAATCGCGGCTGTCTCCGGATCGAGGGACTCGATCTTGGCAACCAGCGAGTCGTCGAGCATGCTCTCCCACACGCCAGTGCCCGCCTGGCTGACCAACAGCTTGGCGTAGGGATCGCGGATCAGCGGATCGGGCTTGTCGGTTTCGACGGCTCGTGCGGCGGCGACCATCACCGCCGTGGTGCCGACGCTGGTGGCGATGTCCCAGGTGTCGTCATCGGTGCGCAAGGTGCTCATAGTTCTTATGGTCTCCTGCCTACCTGCGAATGTGGTTGATAATCAGTCAGTTGCGCCGAGTTGAGCGCGTAGCAGCCTGGTGGTGAAAGCCTCATCGGCCAGGTCCGGGGGTATTGGCCGGCCCAGTCGCGCCATCTCGTCGGCATTGGTCACGGCGCGCACCTGCCATCCGTGCTCGGTCAGCCACTCCGCGGCATCCGCACGGTCGTTTTCCTGATAGGTCAGCGTCTCGACATTGATGTCCAGCCCGAGGCGTTCGCGCATCCGGTCGAAGCGGGCCCGCCGAGCCGTGCGGCGCCGTTCGTTGTCGGCCGCACCGAGGCTGAATGCTTCGACGGCCACTTGGCTGCCGGGCGCGCTCAGCTCGGTCAGCATCTCGAACAGCCGGTCCTGCGCTTCGGCCGGCAGGTAGGGCAGCAGGCCCTCGGCCAGCCATGCGGTCGGCAGCTTGGGGTCGAAGCCCGCAACCGTCAACGCGGCCGGCCAGTCGTCCCGAAGGTCAACGGGCACGGTGCGCCGGGTTGCCGTCGGAGCCGCGCCGGCCGAGTCCAACGTGGCGGTTTTGTACCTGACCACCTGTGGCTGGTCGATCTCGTACACCGTGGTCCCAGCCGGCCAGTCCAACCGGAAGGCCCGCGAATCGAGCCCGGCGGCCAGGATCACCGCCTGCCGGATCCCGGCGGCAGTGCCAGTGGCATCGACGAAATATGAGTCGAAGAAGTGGGTGCGCACCGCTTGGTAGTCACAGGCCAACCGGTGGCCCCGTCGACCGTGTTCGTCGTCGCCGATCCATTCCATATCGGAGCTGGCCAGCCGCGCCCACGGCTGCCCGGCCGACGAGACCAGCAGGTACGCGAACTGATCGCGGATCAGTGGCTGCGCTGTCGCCGTTTCCACGGCACGGGCCGCGGCGACGCTCAACGCGGTGGCGCCGACGCTTTCGGTGATGTTCCAGCTGTCCCCTTCGGAACGAACCGAACTCACGTCATGCGAACCAGTCATAGCGCACTTATGCTACCGAACAAGTTAGGTAATCTATGTGGTGCTGTGCGCTAATTCACTGCGCTGAATCAGTCGTGCGCCGGTTAAGGCTGCTGGCCAACAGCTGTCGCAACTGGTCGGTGACGGGGTCGAGTCCGTGGCGGCTACCGACGAAGCCGGCGTAAAAGCCGACGCCGAGCAAGACCGCGATCAGCATCTCGGTGAGCGCCGAGGCGTCGGTGTCCGGAGGCAGATCGCCACGCTGGATTCCGTCGTTGATAGCCCAGGACAGAAACTCCCGGGTGGTGTGAACCGAATCGACATCCGACCGGCTCAGCTCCGGGTGCCGCTGCGACTCCAACGTTGCGGTGATCAAAAAGGCCGCGGCCGTTCGGTTTTCGATTTCGGCCGTGATCGCGCCCTCAATGAACGCCAGCACCCGGCCGGTCAGGGTCGTTTCTTTCTGCGCCCGTTCGACGCTGGCTGCCACCACGACGTCGTTGGTCTCCTGCAGAACCTGCCAGTACAGCTCGCGCTTATTTGCGAAGTAGTGATTGATGGCAGGCCGGGTCAGGTCGGCCCGGACCGCGATCGCCTGAAAGGTGGCCGCGTCGTAACCGCGTTCGCTGAACACTTCGCGGGCAGCACGCAAGATGCGCTTACGCGTCTCGGCCGCCTTCGCTGCGGGGGGGCGACCCGGTCCCCGGCTCGCGGGCTGCACCACAGCACAAATTGTGCCATAGATCACACTCACGGCCGATACGGCGCCGAACAATTGTTAGCTGGCCGGCGGTCACGCGGGGCGGTGCGGCATCAACCCGTTGGGCGGGACGCTGCCGAACTTGCCGGCCTGGAAGTCCTCGAGCGCCTGGACCAGCTCCGCCTTGCTGTTCATCACGAACGGGCCGTAGTGCACGACGGGCTCCCGGATCGGCCGGCCGCCCAGGAGCAGCACCTCCAGAGCCGGCCTGCGCGACTCCTGCGACAACGCTGCGGCGACAGTGATCCGGTCACCGGGGCCCAGGACCGCCAACTGGCCCTGCTGGATCGGGTGTGCGACCGGACCGATCGATCCGCGCCCGGAGAGGACGTACACGAGTGCGTTGTAATCCCGGTTCCACGGGATGTTCAGCTGCGCCCCCGGTTGAATCGTGGCGTGCGCCATCGTGATTGGAGTGTGCGTGACGCCGGGCCCGCGGTGGCCGCCGAGCTGCCCGGCGATGACGCGGATGAGCGCACCGCCGTCGTCGGAGGACAGCAGCGCGACGTCGGCGCCCTCGATCGCCTGATACCGCGGGGTAGCGAACTTGTCCTTCTTCGGCAGGTTCACCCAGAGCTGGATGCCGTGGAACGCCCCGCCGCTTTCGACCAGTTCTGCCGGTGGCGTTTCGATGTGCAAGATGCCGGCGCCCGCCGTCATCCACTGCGTCGCGCCGTCGGTGATCAACCCGCCACCACCGTGCGAATCCTGGTGCGCGAACCGGCCGTCGATCATGTAGGTGACCGTTTCGAATCCGCGGTGCGGATGCCAGTCGGTCCCCCGGGGCTCGCCGGGCTGGTATTCCACCTCGCCCATCTGGTCCATGTGCACGAATGGGTCCAGCGCGGCGGTGCTGACCCCGGCGAACGCGCGGACCACCGGAAATCCTTCGCCCTCATAGCCGTGCGGCCCGGTGGTGATCGACCGGACCGGACGCTCGGTGTCGGTCGGACTGGCCGCGGCCACCCGCGGCAATGCCAGTGTGTCTGCGGTTATCGCGGGCATCTCTAGCCTCCTTCTCGCTACTGTGCTCGGTATAACCGGACTACGGTCCGTTTATTCCGGCGGCGTGGCGCTGCTAACGTTTCTGGCGATGCTGGGGGTAGAAGAAACCGACCTGAACCGCGGCGGACGGTTGGGCCGCTTCGTCCGCAATCTCGAATACCTGTACAAATGGCTCCTGCTGGGCGTCATCATCGGCCTGGTCGCCGGTCTCGGCGCGGTCGCCTTCTACTTGGCGCTGAGATACACCGGCCACTTCCTGCTGGGTTACCTGGCCGACTACCACCCCCCTACTGCCCTGGTAGAAGGGGGTAAACGCGGGTCATCCCATTTCACGCGTCCGTGGGCGATCCCGCTGGTGACGACGGCAGGTGCGCTGGTGGCGGCGTTGCTCGTCGCGAAGTTCGCCCCGGAAGCCACCGGCCACGGCACCGATAGCGCGATCGAGGCGATCCACACCGATCCGCGCCATATTCGTTCCAGGGTTGTGCTGGTGAAGCTGATCTCCAGCGCGCTGGTCATCGGCTCCGGCGGCTCGGCCGGCCGCGAAGGCCCAACCGCTCAGATCTCCGCCGGCTTCGCGTCACTGCTGACCAGGCGACTGCACCTGTCCGACGAGGATGGTCGAACACTGGTGTCGCTGGGTGTCGGTGCGGGCATCGGCGCCATCTTCGGCGCGCCACTGGGCGGGGCTGTCCTCGCGGCGTCGATCATCTACCGCGAAGACTTCGAATACCGCGTGCTCTACCCGGGTTTCGTCACCTCGGCGACGGCTTTTGCCGTGTTCGGATCGTTTTTGGGCTTCGACCCGATGTTCGGCTACGTCGACGCCGAATACCGTTTCGAGAAGGCCGGCCCGTTGCTGTGGTTCGTCGTTTTGGGCGTCGTCGCGGCAGCCGTCGGGTACCTCTACGCCCGTTTCTTTTACGGCACGGTGAAGCTGACGGCTCGGCTTCCCGGCGGCATGGTGCTCTGGCCCACCGTCGGCGGGTTGTTGGTCGGGTTGATGGCTTTGGCGGTTCCCCAGGTTCTCAGCAGCGGCTACGGCTGGGTGCAGTTGGCCACCACCAAGCAGGGATTGCTGACGATTCCGTTGTGGATCATCCTGCTGTTGCCGGTCGCCAAGATCGTCGCCACCTCGCTGTCGATCGGCACCGGCGGATCCGGCGGAATCTTCGGCCCCGGGATCGTCATCGGCGCGTTCGTCGGCGCGGCGGTCTGGCGGCTCGGCGACATGTTCCATCTCCCGGGTGTGCCCGACAGCCCGGGCATCTTCGTGGTGGTCGGGATGATGGCGTGCTTCGGCAGCGTCGCTCACGCGCCGCTGGCCATTTTGATCATGGTGGCCGAAATGACTGGATCGTTTTCCGTCGTGCCCGGAGCGATCATTGCGGTCGGCATCGCGTCACTGCTGATGCAGCACACCAAGGTGTCCGTCTACGAGGCGCAACGCCTCAACCGGGAAACCGCCGAGGCCGAGCGGCTTGAGGCCGCCGTCGCACCCTGAGCCGGCACGGTCGACGCCGCTGCGTTCAGCTCTTGCGTTTGGCGGTTTTGGCCGCGGTCCGTTCGGTGGACGAACCCTGATGGGTCAACTTGCCGCCGGCATTCTCCAGGTGTGCGCGGACGAACCACTGAAACTTCTCCAGCTCGGCGGCTTGGTCGATCAGGATGTCCTGGGTGACCGGATCGAGCTTCTCGGTTGCGCCGATGGCCTTGCGGGTGTCTTCGACAACCCCGTTGTAGACCAGGTCGAGTGCGGCCAAGTGGGCCTGCACGGTGTCACGGCCCACCGAATAGTCGTCCCAGGTGCGGTCTTTGAGAATCGCGCCCGGCGTGCCGTGCGGTGATCCACCGAGAGTCGCGATCCGCTCGGCTACTTCGTCGGCGTATCCGCGCACCAGGTCCACCTGCGGGTCGATCATTTCGTGCACCCCAATGAAGTTGGGGCCGACCACGTTCCAGTGAATGTGCTTGAGCGTCAGATGCAGATCGTTGTAAGTGCTCAGCTGCTTTTGCAGCAGGTCAGCGATTTGGGCTCCCTGCTTGGCGGTCAAGCCCGGAATAGTGAATTGCGTCATGGCTGTCTCCCTGAGGTCGTCCTCGGGTCTGCGGCACGGTCGGGCCACGAGTACCCGACCACGGCGCGTCGTAACCGCCGCCCATGTCAGAGCGCGCGGATGTCCTGCACCGGCAGTCGCGCTCCGCGACGCGGCTCATAGGCCAGTCCGCTGGCCTCCAGCAACCGGACCACCCGATGGCGGTGTGGCCGCATCGGCTCGAGCAGTTCGACCATCTCGGCATCGACGATCGGGCGTCCCAGCAACGTCCAGCCGATCATCTTGGGAATGTGGTAGTCGCCCACCGACAGCGCGTCGGGATCACCGAACGCACGTTGCGCCGTTTCGGCGGCCGTCCATACGCCGACGCCGGGCAACGACGTCAGCGCGTCGCGAGCTTGCGCGACCGGCCATGACATGAGCCGTTCCAAAGACGACGCCCGCTGCGCGCAGCTGACCACGGTGCGGGCCCGTCCCGGATCGACGTTGGCGCGATGGAACTCCCACGACGGAATGTGCCGCCACGCGTCGGCCGACGGCGGCACCCGCATGCGTGCCGGCGCGGGTCCTGGCGGCTGCGTGCCGAATTTGGTCACCAGCAGGCGCCAGGCGCGGAAAGCGTCGGCGCCCGGCACACGCTGTTCGATGACCGCGGGGATCAGCGCTTCCAATACCTGGCCGGTGCGCCCGAGCCGCAGGTGCGGCACTCGTCGATGCGCGGCGGCGACGATCGGGTCGACCGGTGCGAAATCCGACGCGTTGTCGTCGGCGCCGAGCATGGCGGGCAGGGCGTCAAGAAACTCGTCGGCGCCGCTTCCCCAGGCCGTGCAATCCACCGCTCTGGGCGCTGCGCGGTTGATCCGCGCCGTGACCGGTCCGCTGCGCAACAGGCTGGTTCGCCAGATGGCGCCGGCGTCGTCGACTTGAAAACATGGGTCCCGCGGACCCCGCCGCAACGGAAACAGGGTGATCTTCGGGCTGACCACACCCTCGAACGTCACCGTGCGAGCGCTACTCACCATTCGCTCCCGCCGGATGCCGCAACTGCTCGATGCCGATGATCATAGGTCCGGTTCGACCGCGGATGCAGGCCCGCGCATGATTGACCGGCAACTTGTTCCACGTCAGGATGGCGAAGTGACCACCGCGCCGGCGACGATGCAGAGCGCAGCGATGCGAAGGAGCGGCGCATGACAACGCCGTTCGACGACCCGCAGGCCGAGCTGGCGTGGATGTTCCTGCAGTTCCTGTCCGACGACGGCGACGTCGACGAATGCTTCGACCTGCTGAGCGACGACTTCACCTATTGGAGCAATATCAGCCGCGACGAGGTTGACAAAGCCGGGCTGCGCGACGAGTTCGAGCGGCGCAAACGCCGTGTGGAACTGAGCCTGGACCTCGTGCAATGTTTCAACGACGGCGAAAGCGTGGTCATCGAAGCCGAGACCGATGGTGAGACCGCCGACGGTCTGCGCTACAGCAGCCCCGCCGTCTTCATCTTCGAGACGCGCGACGGGCTCATCGTGTCGTTGCGCGAATACAGCGACACTCAGCTGGCCGCCCAAGTCTTCGGCCCGGCGAATCCCTAGCCCTGCGACGATGCGGCCGCATGGCCGAGGAGGAGCCGGGCAGTCGGACTCAATCGGGCTCGACGCTGATGTCCACCTTGTCGGGATAAAAGGCGACGTGCCCGGCGATCTCCGCCACCGCGGGGTAGGGCTGCTCGTATGTCCAGATCGCGTCGTCGACGGTGTCGCCGGCCGCGGTGGTCACGCTGTAGTACCCGGCGTCACCCTTGTACGGGCAATACGTGCTGGTGTCAGTGCGGGTGAGCAGGTCCTGCACGACGTCCTTGAACGGAATGTATTGCACGACAGGGTAAGTGGATTCCTGCAGCTGCAGTGCGTCGTGGGTGTCAGCGACGACCTCGCCGTTGACACGGACCACAACCCGTGCCCGGGTCGGGCTGATGGTGATCGGATGCTCGGTGGTGGGTTCCAGAACCGGCCGACTGGTCATAGTGACATCTCCTCGAGTGCGAATAGCAGGTGCAACGCTCGTCGGCGCCCAAGATTCCCGAGGCGGAGTCCGAGTCAGCCGGCGGGCGCCAGCATGTCCTTCCAACCAGCGTCTCCGGTGTGGCGCGAGTCTTCGAGCGTGTACTTGGTCCCGTCGGGCCCGACGACCAGGCCGCTGGACGGGACATAGATGGCCGTCGGCCCGGCCGGCGTGTAGATACACGGGTTGGGCTGCTGCCCGTTGCATTGCACGCTGCCCGATCCGGGTCGCTGCAGCGGATCGTTGACCAGCGGGGGCGGCGCAGGCAACCGATCGGCCGGTGCCGGGTTGAGCCCGTTGTTGATCGTGGGCGCCGGTATCACCTTGCCGGGGTCGACGGGTTGGTCGCAGCGAGCACCGGGGGCCGGGCAGTTCCGCAGCTGATTCGGATCGCCGTACCACGGGTTGGTGCCCAGCGGAACATATGGTTTGGAGTCGCGGCATTCCCGTGGGGTCGCCGCGCGCTTGCCGGGAACATCGACGCACGGATAGTTGCGGGCACCGCGCACCCCGTTGGCCGGTGTGTCCTGCGGAATCTTGCAGTACGTTCCGGTCGGCAACGGCGCCATGCTGGTGTCCGCGGGCGATCGCCACTGCAAAGCCGGCAAGAAACCGGTCATGCACGGCGGCGGATTGTTGATCGACAGGTTCAGACCCAACAGCACCGCGCCGGGAGCGGATGCCACCAACGTCTGTCCAACCGCGGCGATCTCCGGCAAGAACACCATCAACTGTTCGAGACCTGCGTTGTAGCGCTTGAGCATGTCGGCAACGATCTCCAGGTTCGCCAACGTCTGCGGCAGCGACTCGCGGACGTCGCTGAACACCTCGTTGACCTGATCGGCGGTCGGCGCCGCTTTGGACAGAATGCTCTGCACGTGTTGGTCGTTTTGCGCAACCTGGGTGGTAAGAACGTCGAGGTTGTGCGACCACCGCTGGATCGAATCGCCCGATTCGACCTGGCTGTCCACGATCGGTGCCGCGTTCGCGATGATGTCGTCGACGTCGTCGATGTTGGCTTGGAAGTCACCGACGATGGACTGCGTCGAGTCGACGAGTCGTTGCAGCGAAGGCCCCAGTCCGCCGACCGCCTGCGCTGTTTCGTCAAGCAGCGACGCGATCTTGCGCTTGGGTAGCACCGACAAGCCGCGGTTCGCGGCGTCCAGCGCGGGGCCGATCTCGCTGGGCACCGAGCCCTTGGTGATCGTCTGACCGGGCGCGAAGAACTTTCCCGGGTCACCCTGCGACACCAGGTCCAGATACTGCTCACCGATCGCCGACACCGAATGCACATTGGCGGAAGCATCGATCGGGATCTTGTAGCGGCTGTCGATGCTAAGTGTCGCCCGCACACCGTGTTTCGTCGGTACGACTTTGGTGACCCTGCCGATCTGGATCCCTCGATAGGTCACATTCGACGTGCGATACAGCCCACCCGAGGCCGGCAGCTCCGCGGTCAGCCGATACTGACCGACACCGAGCTGGCTGGGGATGCGCAGGTAGTACCAGCCCAGTGCGACCAGTGCCGCCACCGTCAGAGCGGCGAACACCACCAACTGCATGCGGATGAAGCGAGTCAACATCGGTTACTCACCCCGCTCCACTGGGGCGTCAGCCGGGTTCGGCGTGAACCGGATGTCGGGGATCATCGTTGCGGGGTCGCGGCCCCAGGACTGTTCGAGTGCGCGCAACGCTCCGGAGAACCCGGTGCCGGTGAAGATCGCGTTGTCGACGGTGCTCAGCGTCAGGTCCAGCGCTCCGGAAACGTTGATGTAGTCGCCGCGCACGATCTTCGGCACGCTGTCGATGCTGAACGGCGGTGACAGCAGGAAGGTCAGCGCTTCGACCAAATATGGTGCGGCACGGCCGAGTTGCTTGAGCGGTCGCTGCAGCTGACCCAGATCCTGGTGCAGGTCGCCCTGCGCGGCCGACAATGTCTGATCGACGACGTCGCTGATCCGCCCCACTGTGACGACGGTGTTGGCGAACAGGTCGCGTTGCTTGGCGAAATGCTCGACCAACGGCGGGAATTCGGTCAGAACCTGGTCGAGTGTGTCGGTGCGTTTACTGACATAGGACAGCAGCCGGTCGGTGGAGTCGATGACGTGGCCGATGTCGTCGCGCTGCTGGTTCAACTGGCGGGCAAAGGTGTCCAGCTTGCCGAGGAAATCCCGGATCTGTTGGGCACGCCCGGCCAAAATCTTGTAGACCTCGTTTTGGATCACCTCGAGATTCGGGACACCGCCGCCGCGCAGCACCATGGCCAGACTGGCCAGCGTCTGCTCGGTGGACGGAAACGCCGACGCATTGGTCAGCGGGATGGTGTCACCGTTTTTCAGCAGCTGCGGTGACGGGTTCAGCGGTGCAGCCAGTTCCACGTGCTGGGAACCCAACAGGCTGGTCTGGCCGATCTTGGCGGTGGCATTCTTCGGGAGCTTGACACCCTTCGCCAGGTCCACGGTCAGGGTGGCGACCCAGTTCTTCAGGTTGATCGCGCGGACGGTGCCGACGAACACGTCGGCCACCAGTACCCGGCTATTACCGTTGAGCGCCAGCGAATTGGGCATCTGAACGTAGATGGTGTACGAGCCCTTGCCACTGCCGGGACCGCCGGGCAACGGCACATTGGCGATGCCCCGCCAGTGCCCGCACGATGTCAGCACGACCGTGGCCGTCAGCAGCGCCAATGCCTGCCAGATTCTGCGGCGCACCAGCCGAATCGTCCTCATGAACCCGGCCCCGGCGGTACGGGCGCCTCGGCGGCGCCGAGCGGTAGCTGCGCTGGCGGTGCCGGCGGCGGTGGCGTCGGTGAGGGCAGCGGTTGCGGGTACCACGGCGGTGGCAGGGGGTTGTTCTCGTCGTAGGCATTCGGCGGTCCGATCATGTGCTGCCCAGCCGGCGGCGGGGCGATGTTGGGGCCGCCCATCAACTCGGCCAAGGATGCCGGCGTCAGCAGGGCCGCTGTGGCCTGCTGAACCTGCACTCCCTGCATACCCGGCGCGACGACCCATCCGGGTTCGGAGTTGCGGTGCGACCACGGTGTATCCGGTGAGAAGATCCCGGGCACGGTGGTGTCCTTGAAACCGGGCGGCGGCTGCAGGCGCGGCTCGGAGTAGGCGACGTTCTTGGGTAGCGTGTCGGCGGTGCTGAACAGGTTTATCCCGAACGGGAGATAGTTGAACTTGATCGCATCCATAATCGGCGCCAGATATTGGGCGCATAGCTCCGCTGAATCCTGATAGCCGAGCCGGCTGCCGGACTGAATCGCGCTGCAAATAAACTGCATTGGGTTGGCAAAGTTTGTCAATGCGGCCACCCCGGTCAAACTGCCATGGGCCGGCTCGTAGATCGCGAGCACGTTGGCGGCCATGTTCGGCAATACGTGCAGCGCCGTCTCCAAACCGTCGCGCGGTTCCGGCTGCATGATTGCGGTGGTGGCTTCGCCTAGGTTGTTGACATCGTGCGTCAGCACCTCGCGATTTTCGGCCAGGAACGACTCGGCAGTGGAGAGCAGGCTGTCGGTTTGTTGTATGGCGTTGGCGGCGGCCTGATCGGAACCGGTTAGCCTGTCGGTGAATTGGGACAGGTCCTTGTTCAGCGCGACGAACTGTTGGTCGTCTCGGTGCAACGCGTTGACGAACAGCGCCAGGCTGTGCAGCACCGCGAAGAAGTCTCCGCGGCCTTCGTCGAGGGTGGTCAGTGCGTTCGACAAGCTGTCCAGCGTGTTGTTGATCTGCTTGCCCTTGCCCGCCAGCCCGTCGGCGAAGGATTCGATGACGTCGCCGAACGGCCCCTTCTTCTGATCTCTGGTCGGGCCGAGATTGTCGATGATGTGAGTGATGTTGTTGCGCAGGTCATCCCACTCGACCGGTACCTGAGCGCGGTCTTCTGAGATCACCGCATTGTCGGGCAGCACCGGTCCGCCTTTGTATGGTGGCTCCAACTGAATGCTCCGTGAGGCCACCAGTGTGGGGTTGAGGATCACCGCTTGGGCGCTGGCGGGCACCTTGTACTTGTTGGAGTAGTGGAAGGTCACTTTCATTTTGTCGCCGCGGGGTTCGATGTTGTCGATCGCGCCGACGCGGATGCCCATGATGACGACCTTGTCCCCGGCATAGAGCGCGTTGGTCTCTGGGAAATAGGCGACCACGGTGTTGTTGGTCAGTTTTTTGTACAGCTGCACGCCTACTAAAGCGGCAATCAAAGCGCCTGCCAGTACCAGTGATCCGATGATCAGCGCCGTCCGCGACAGCCGCGGCAGACGCAGCTTACGGACATCGAAGATTGTGCTCACTGGCTACTACCCCCCATCCCCGCCGGGCGTGATGAACGGTGCCGGTAACTGCGGGCCGGGCCCCGGCGGCGCTGTAGGTCCGGGCGGCAGCCCGGGTGCGAAGGTCGACGGCGGCGGATTGGGACCAGCCGGTTGCAAGCTCTCTCGACGCGCGCCCGGCGGCGCGTTAGGCGGCAGCGGCACGGGTGTACCCGGCACGTCTGGCGCCGGCAGTCCGGGGCGCCCGGCGTCGGGGACCCCCGGCGTCGGGGCCAGACCGTGCGGATTTGGCGGCGACGAGAGCACATCGGGCAAGGCCGGGTATGGCCCGTTGGGCCCGAACGGTCCTTGCCCCTGATCGACGCCCGCGCACGGCATCGGGTTGCCCGGCCGTGGCGACATGTCCGGCGGCGGCGCATACGAACACGGTGACCCTGGCGCCACGGCCGGCCCCGGGTGATCCGGCGTGCCCTCCAGCACCGGCGGCGCCGGCGGCGGCGCACCGTTGGGCAAGCGCGTGCCGTTCGGGTCCGGCCACCGGAAGGCCGGCAATCCTGCACTCCGCCAGAAGTTTTCGGGGTCGATCCCACGCTTCTTGAACGCCGCATCGACCCAGGGCTGCAGGATCCAGTACGGCAGCAGGTTGCCGATCATCACCTTGAAATAGGGTCCGGAGCCGACCGCCTCGCTCAACGCCGCGGTGTATCTGCGCAGCGTGTTCAGCACGTCGGCAAGGTCTTTCTTATGCGCAACCAGCACGTCGGTGACGGTCCGCAGCTGCTCGAGCAGGTGGTGCAGGTTCGGGTTGTCCTTGATCAGACCCTGCACCTGAGTGGAAAAAGCTGACACGTTGGCCAGCAGCCCGTTAATGGCCTTTCCACGCTCGTTGAACGCCGCCAGCAACTCCTGGGTGTTTCGCAATAGCGCGTTGATCTGTTTACTGCGGTCGCCGAGGACGCTGGCCACCTTCCTGGACTCCGCGAGCAGATGTCTGAGTTGCTCGTCGCGTTTGCCAAGGGTGTCGGAGAACTTGGCCACCCCATCGAGAGCGGCGCTCAAGTGCGGGGAGGTCTGGTTAATAGTCTGCGACAACACATTCAGCGATTTCTTCACGGTGTCGATGTTCCAGCCGGAGGCGGCTTTGGTGACGTCGAAGAACGCGTCATAGATCTGATAGGGAGTGGTGCTCTGCCCCAGCGGCAATACGGCCCCCGGCCGCAGCGGCCGGCCACCTCGCGGCTCGATTTCGAGCACCTTCTTGCCGAGCAGCGTGTCGGTGCGGATCGCCAGCCGGCTCTCGGTACCGATCGTGCGCGTGCCGGTCGAAAACCTTATCGCGACGTGGTCCCCGTCGATCTTGAGGTCCTGCACCGTCCCGACGTCCATTCCGAGGATGCGCACCTTGTCGCCTTTGCTCAATCCGCCGGAGTCGCTGAACTGTGCGTAGTAGTTCGCGGTAGCGAACAGCACCGGCAGACTGCTAAAGCTCTCCCCCACACCGACAACGAGCACCGCCAGAGCGATGGCAAATGCCCCGACACGCACCCGGTTGGCAGGTTGCAGCGCTCTCATTGCAGCGTGCACCTACCTGACGGCTGCGCCCACAACTTGACCGAACGAACCGGGCCACCCGGCTGAAGTCCGTTGATCTTGATCGCGAGGTCGCAGAGATAGAAGTTGAAGAAGTCGCCGTAGATGCCGCTGGCACGTCCGATGATGTTGAACGCCGCGGGCATCTTCCCCACCAGGTCGCCGACCTTGTCGTGCTGCTCGACCAGGGGCGCGGCGACGTTCTCCAGGCGACTGACGGTGTCATGCAGCAGGGCCCGGTTGTCGGCCAGCAGATCGGCCACCGTTCCGGCCGCGTTGCTGATATGCGCGGTACCGTCCGCAAGCTCGGCGGCCCGGCCCTTCAGACCGGAAATGAGCACTTCGAACTTGTCGATGGTCGCGTCGAACTGCTCTCGGTGCCGAACCGTGGTGTCTAGCACCGTGTTCAGATTGGTGATGACCCGACCAACCGCCTCGTCGCTTTCAGCCAACCGGTCAGTCAGCTGTGCGGTCTGGTCGAGAATGTCGTTGATCGTGCCGCCCTCGCCCTGGAACACGGTGATGATCGACGACGCGATGGTGTTGACCTTCTGCGGATCCAGAGCACGGAACAGCGGCTTAAACCCGCCGATCAGCGCGTCGAGATCCAGCGCCGGTTCGGTCCGGGATAGCGGAATGAATCCACCTGGGGGTAGAGCTCTTTCGGCGCCTTCGCCGGTACCTCGACTGACTTCCAGATACCGGTTGCCGATGAGATCCTGGTAACGGATCTCCGCGGTCGTCGACTGATACAGCTGCACCGAGCGATCGACCGAGAAATCGACACGTATCCGCTTGTCCCCCTCGACCAGGTCAACCTTTTTGACCTTGCCGACTTCCACGCCTGACGCGCGGACGAATTGGCCGGCACGTAAGCCGCTGGCATTGCTGAACTCTGCGGAATAGGTGTTGGTCCGATCGAAGCGCACCTGGCCGAACACCACGACGATGACTGCGGTGAACAACAACTGCACGGAGGCGACGGCAGCAAGCCGGATGACCGTACCGGTGAGTTTCATGGGTTGATCGTGTTCTCCCCGTACTGGCGTCCCCAGACGTATTCGCTGGCGAGGGGCTGGCTGAGCTCGAAGTGGTTGTACGGCGCAATGCTGTTGCCGGAGTCCATCACCAGATACGGTGCGGGCCAAAGATCCCGGGTGATCGGCTGCCAGCAACCCGGCGTTCCCCCGGGCCCGCCCCGCGCGTTCACCCGCGGCAGATTGTCCGGGTACACATACGGGTTCTCCGTTCCGGCAATCGCCACGCCGAGTTGGGCGGCGTAATGGTTGCCGCTTTCCAGCACCGCGATTTTGGGGGCAAGGTCGGCGAAGTTGCGGATGGTGCAGAACACCTCTGGGCTGTAGGTGTCAAGGAGGTGGGCGGTGGGCTTCAGGTCGGCGAGAAGGCGGATCAAATACGGTTTGCTGCGGGTGAAAATGTCTTCCCCGGTGCTGGCGAAGCCGGACGCGGCCAACAACGCGGCGTCCAGTTCAGCCTGATGCCGGTTGAGCGTGCGCGCCGTCGTCACCGCATTGTTCAGCGCGTCAAAGAGATCCGGTGCCGCGTTGGCATAGACATCGCCGAGAGCAGCGAGCTGTTGGATGTCATGGCGGATCGTCGGCATCTGAGGGTTCAGGTGGTCGAGAATCCTGTTGCCGTTGACGATCGACTGACCGAACTTGTCGCCCAATCCCGTCAGTGCCTGTGCGGCCGCGCTCAGTGTGAGGTTCACCTTGACCGGGTCGACGCTTTCCGCAAGCTCGACGAGGGTTTCGAAGACGGTGTTGAACTCCGTGGTGATCGACGTCGCGTCGATGACGCTCGCTGGTGTGATCGGTTGCGGAGAAGGATCTTTCGGTGAGGTGAAGGAGACGTACTTGTTGCCGAACACCGTGGTCGCCTGGATCTTGGCGACCACGTTGGCCGGTATGAGGTCGACGTACTTCGGGTCCACGTCGAGGGCGAACTTGGCCGCCGGCTTGCCGTGATGCTCGACCTCGGAGATTCCTGCTACGCGACCGATGCTGACGCCGTTGTAGGTGACCTTCGAGCCCTGATCCATCACCAGACCAGCACGCGAGGCCAGCATCGTCAGCTTGGTTTTGGGGGTGAAGTCTCCGCGAAACTGCCCGTATGTCAACGCAAGTATCAACGCGCACGCCAGAAACAGCCCCACCGCCGCCAGAGTGTCGGGCCAGGTTCGGGGCTTGCGTTCCTTTATTTTCTTCATTGGCCTCGGCATTGCGGCTACACCGTGAGGTTGAAGTTCGGGTCGACGCCGTAGAGCGCGAGCGAGGTCAACAGCACCACGATCACGGTTGACACCAACGAGAACCGCATCGAACGGCCGACGGCTTCGCCAACGCCGACCGGCCCGCCGCTGGCGTTGTATCCGTAGTAGCAGTGGGTGATCATCACGATCACCGCCATCACGATGACCTCCGCGCCCGACCAGAACACGTCCTCAGTGCGCAGGAATGTTCGGAAGTAGTGCTCGTAGGTGCCCACCGACTGGCCGTAAAACAATGTGGTGACAACCTGTCCGGACACGAAGGACATCACCAGCGCCATCGCATAGAGCGGGACGACGACGACCAATCCCGCCATCAGCCGGGTTGACACCAGGAATGCGACCGACTTGATGCCCATCACTTCGAGCGCATCGATCTCCTCGCTGATCCGCATCGCACCCAGCTCGGCCGTCGCACCGGCACCGACGGTGGCCGCCAGCGCGACGCCGGTCACCACGGCCGTGACCACGCGCACATTGGCCAACGCGGCGAAGAATCCGGTGAACGCCTCGACGCCGATGTTGCCCAGCGACGCGAACCCCTGGATGGCGATCAGCGATCCGCCGGACAGCGTCACGAAACCGACGATCGCCGCGGTACCGCCAACGACGGCCATCGCACCGGTGCCCATGCCGATCTGGGCGATCAGTCGCAGTGTCTCCCTGCGGTAGTGGCGCAGCGCCCACCCGATCGACCAACCGCCGACGACGGCAAAGCGGGTGAGGTGCCCGGCCCTGTTGACTGCCCGGAAGCCGCCGCCGACATAGTGGTTGAAGTTCGCGACAGCGCGCGGAAAGCGCGCCTGTATAACCGCGGCTGCTGAAACATTAGCCACGTCAGCGGCCGGTCCCGAACCGTACGCCAATCGTGGTCAGCACCACGTTGACCGCGAACAGCGCGAGCACGCACAACACCAGCGTCTCGTTGACGGCGACACCCACTCCTTTGGGACCGCCCTTTGTCGTCAGCCCGCGGTAGCAGCCCACCAGGCCGGCGATCGTTCCGAATATCGCGGCCTTGACCGTCGCGATGATCACCTCGGGCAGACCGGTGACCAGCGTCAACGTCGCGAGATATGCACCGCCCGAGACATTCTGCAGACCGACGCCGAAGATGAAGCCGCCGACCAAACCGATGGTGATGACGGTTCCGTTGAGCAAGGTGGCGACAACGGTCGCCGCTACCACCCGCGGTACCACCAGCCGGTGGATGGGGTCGATGCCGAGCACCTCCATCGCGTCGATTTCCTCGCGGATGGTGCGCGCACCCAAGTCGGCGCAAATGGCGGTCGATCCGGCACCGGCCACCACCAACACCGTGGTCAGCGGACCGAGCTGGGTGACCGCGCCAAGGGCGGCGCCCGCGCCCGAAATGTCAGCCGCGCCAAACGCGGTCAGCAGGGTGTTGAGCGTGAAGACAATGAGAACCGTCAGCGGTATCGAGACCGCGACGGTGGGTAGCATCGCGACTCTGGTGATGAACCAGCACTGCACGATGCACTCGCCCCAGTGAAAAGGCCTCCGGAACAACGCTTTTCCGGCCAGCACGCACATATGCGCAAAGCCGCCGATGGTCGCCAGCGGGGGTTCGAGCTGATCACGCAGGTAGTCGGCGATCCGAGCCGGCGTCGTCGTCGTCACCGCTGCCTCGCCCCGAAAACGGGATAGCCACCAGGGAGCGCCGGTTGACGCGTTTCAATGCGCGAGCACCACGCATTTACCATGCGTCACACTATGTAACAAAAATCACTTCAGCTACACAAGACACGCGGTAAGTCCCGGGTAGTTAAGTTAAGCGCGATTCCTGCCTACTCGGATGGCGCGGCCTTGGTGTTCTGCCTGGCGTTCTTCAGCTCGGCCCAGAACCGCGCGGCCTCGCGAATCGACTCCTCGACCGGCCTTGGCTCCCAACCTAATTCGCGGGTGGCCTTGCTCGAATCCACATGGGCTTCGGCACGCATCATCCGCACCGACGCCAGGCTGAGTTCGGCATCTTTCCCGGTCAACCGGGCTCTCAGGCTGCCCAGCGCACCCAGGCCGTACAGCGCCGGCACCGAGATGGACCGCCGCGGCGGCGGCACGCCCGCTTCGTCGGCCGCGAGCTGGACGACCTCTCTGAGCGGAATCATCCGCTCCGAGATCAGATACCGCTCGCCGATGCGGCCGCGTTCGGCCGCCAACAGCAGCGCCCTCGCCGCGTCGTCGACACCCACGACCTCGAGCTGAATGCCGTTCATCAGGAATGGCAGCTTGCCGAATACCGCGCCCGCGATGAATGCACCATGCGGGGTGCGACCCCAGTCGCCGCTGCCGTAGGTCGTCGAGACGCACATGGCAACAGCGGGCAGGCCTTCTTCGGCCGCATACCGCAGCACCATGTCCTCGGCCTGGACCCTGGATGCGACATACGGAGTGAGCCGACGGCGGTCGATCGCGTCGTCCTCGGTCGCCACGTGGCCGTGCCGGCGGCCAACCGTCGCGTAGGTACTGGTGAACACGAACCGCTGCAGCTGCGCGGCGATGGGCTTTTCGACGGCGACGTCCAAGACGTTGCGCAGGCCCTCGACGTTGGTGTGAAACAGCGGTGACGGATCTTGCAGCCACGCACGGGTGTCGACCACGCAGTAGTACACCTGGTCGCAGCCGTCCATCGCCTGGCGGACCGTTGCGGTGTCGAAGACATCACCGTGGAACCGGGTGACCTCCAGGTCGTCGATGCTGCGGGTGTTCGCGGTCGGGCGCACCATCACGCGTACCTCGGCGCCCCCGGCTACCAGTTGGCGGGTGACATGGGAGCCCAAAAAGCCGTTGGCGCCGATGACCAGCTTGGGAGCGCTCACTGTGTCCCTCCGTACTGGCGCATCCAGGTGGCGGCGTCGTCGTCGAGCGTGCCCAGCGCCTCGGCTTTCTTGCACCATTTGATGCCCGCCTGCAAAAAGCGCAGCGGGTTGTAGATGTCTTCCTGCCGGCACCACTGACCGTCGCCGGCGTAGGTGACGATCGAGATATTCGTCGCGCTGATGGTGGTGCCGTCGCCGGGGTCGACCATGGGATTGTCCAGTTCGCAGATGATCCGCGCGGTGGGCTCGTCGATGACCGACCAGAGCGACGGAAACGCGGTCATGTGGCTGCCCGGAAAAGTCGTCATCGTCTTGCGGATCCAGGGCAGCACCTGCTCGCGGCCCTTCATGGTGCCGGCGGCGTGCTCGATGTAGTCGACGTCCGGGGTGTACTGCTGGACCCAGTCGTCCCAGTTCTTGGTCTCGGCGGCACGAGCCACTGTCTGCTCGAACACCTCGAATGCGGCGGCCAATTCGTGACGGCTGAACACCCGATGCTCCACGCAAGAAACTAGAACACGTTCTACCGGGGTTTGTCGAGCAAGTGGATAATCGAGAAGATGACAGACTACAAGAAGGCAATACTGGCCGGCGGTTGCTTTTGGGGCATGCAGGACCTGATCCGCAAACAGCCCGGCGTTGTTTCGACGAGGGTTGGCTATACCGGCGACCCGAAGGTGCCCAATGCGACCTATCGCAATCACGGAACCCACGCCGAAGCCATCGAGATCACCTATGACCCGGCGCGCACCGACTATCGGACGATGCTGGAGTTCTTTTTCCAGATCCATGACCCGACCACCAAGAACCGGCAGGGAAACGATCTCGGGCCCAGCTACCGGTCGGCGATCTTCTATCTCGACGACGAGCAGAAGCGGATTGCCGAAGACACCATCGCCGACGTCGAGGCGTCCGGCCTGTGGCCCGGCAAGGTGGTGACCGAGGTCAGTCCCGCCGGCGACTTCTGGGAGGCCGAGCCCGAGCACCAGGACTACCTGCTGCACTACCCCAACGGGTACACCTGCCACTTCATCCGGCCGGACTGGAAGTTGCCGCGACGGGCCGCTGTGGACCGCTAGTTCGCGAGTGCCAGCCCGGGATCTGCCGTCAGCTGGAACGCCGAGCGCATCGCGTCGACCGCGGCGTCGGAGCCATCGAATTTGCACCGCCGCAGTGCGGCCTTGCGCTCGGCGGCGGTGCCCCCGAAACGCGCGGTGATCAGATCCGCTGCGGTCGCGGTAACGGTGACTGCCGGCGGGCCCTCCGTGGCGGTCAGGCCCGCCTTTGTCGCCGCGAATTCGAAACGGCGACCGTCGATCTCGACGCGATAGGACGCAGATAGATCCGAGGCCCGAGCAGGGTCGAAGCCGAGAAGGATTCCGGCGAGGAATCCGTTCAGCGGTGTCAGCGCGCTCTCGCTGGGTTCGAGCAGATCCAGTCCGAACGTCGCGACGGCCTGGATCACCGGCGGTACTTTGCGCCAGCCCTCTTCGCTGAGCGTGTACACGGTGCGGGCAACGGGAGGCGGCAACTCGTTGCGGCAGATCAGGCCGGCCTCTTCAAGTTCGCGCAACCGGTCGGCGAGCAGGTTGGTGGCGATGCCCGGAAGCGCCGCCCGCACATCGCCGTAGCGGCGCGCGCCCCCGATGAGCTCGCGCAGGATCAGGAGCGTCCACCGCTCGCCAAGGACGTCGAGTCCGCGCGCTATCGGGCAGTTCTGGTTGTAACTCTTGCGACCGGCCACACCAGTCACTCTACCGTATGGACGCTTTAATCAAGGTCATACTTGATTTTCTTGTCTTACCAGTTTATGGTTCTGTCTATGCCTACCTACCTCCGTCTTCCGGCGTTTCGCGACCATCCGATCGCCGCACTCGCCGTCATTTGTCTGAGCGTCTTCGTCATCAGCGTCGATGCCACCATCGTCAACGTCGCTCTGCCCACGCTGTCCCGGGAACTGAACGCCGACACCTCGCAGCTGCAGTGGATCGTCGACGCCTACACCCTCGTGATGGCCGGCCTGCTGTTGTCGGTGGGCAGCCTCAGCGACCGATTCGGTCGCCGCGGTTGGCTCAGTGGCGGGCTTGCCGTGTTCGCAATCACATCCGCCGTTGCGGCGCAGGTGAATTCGGCGGAATCCCTGATCGCGGCCCGTGCCGCGATGGGCGTTGGCGCGGCGGTGATCTTTCCGACCACACTGGGTCTGATCACCAACATTTTCACCGATGCGGTGCCGCGGGCCAAGGCGATCGGCGTGTGGGCTGCGATGGTCGGGGTCGGCGTCGCCGCCGGGCCCGTGACCGGTGGCTGGCTCCTTGAGCACTTCTCCTGGGGATCAATCTTTCTGGTGAACGTGCCGGTCGCCGCAACCGCCATTGCGGGTGGGATTCTGTTTGTCCCGACATCACGTGACCCGGCCGCGCCGAAGGTCGATATGCCCGGGCTGATCCTGTCCTGCATCGGCGTGACGGCCCTGATTTACACGGTCATCGAAGCCCCGAACTGGGGATGGGGTAGCGAGCGGGCTGCGGCGGGCTTCAGCATCGCCATCATTGTTCTCTCCGCCTTCGCGCTCTGGGAGCGGCGCAGTTCACACCCGATGCTCGACGTCTCGGTGTTCGCGAACCGGCGATTCTCCGGCGGAAGCCTGGCAGTGACCGCAGGCTTCCTCACCCTGTTCGGCTTCATCTTCGTCATCACCCAGTATTTTCAATTCGTCAAGAGCTACAGCGCCTTCGAGACAGGTGTGCGGCTACTGCCCGTCGCCGTCTCGATCGCCGTCGCTAGCGTGCTGGGTCCGCGACTGGTGGAGCGAGTCGGCACCAGGGCGGTCGTCGCGGCGGGCCTGGCACTTTTCGCGGCCGGGCTGGCATGGGCGTCCACCGCCGATGCGGCCACGCCCTACCTGCAGCTCGCCGCCCAGATGGTACTGCTCGGCGGCGGCCTCGGCCTGACCGTCGCGCCGGCCACCGAAGCGATCATGGGCTCGCTCTCCGCCAACAAGGCCGGGATCGGTTCGGCCGTCAACGACACCACACGCGAGTTGGGCGGCACCCTCGGCGTCGCGATCGTTGGCAGCGTGTTCGCATCCATCTACTCCGGCCGCGTCGGCTCCGCGGCTGCTCTGACGGCGCTTCCGGAAAACGTCCGGTCCACGATGGAACGCTCAACGGCAGCCGCATACAAGGTCATTGGACAGCTGCCCGCCGGGCAGGCCGCCGATGTACGCGATGCCGTCAACCATGCGTTCCTCGGCGGCATGCAGATCGGCTCCCTGGTCTGCGCCGCAATAGCGCTGGCCGCGGCGGTCGTCGTCGCCGCGCTGCTGCCCGCGCGCGCCCGACAATTAGCCCCCAACCCGACAGATCAACTCGAACCCGCGCCTGTCGACGCATGAAAGGAAAAGACGTGAACTCCAATGAGATTCCCGAAACGCGCTACACCGGGAAGTGGAGCGAAGGCCGGGGCGAGGTCAAGTTCGCCACCCGGTCCAACGGTTCACGCCTGCGGTATTTCACCGCGGGCACCGGGCCGCCGCTGGTTCTGCTGCACACCGTGCGTACCCAGCTGGACTACTTCCAGCGAGTGATCCCGGGGCTCTGGGACGCATTCACCGTCTACGCGCTGGATCTTCCCGGTATGGGATGGTCCGACATCGTCGCGGGCGCCGGCTACGAGGAGTCGGATCTGCGTGCCGCAGTGGTGGAGTTCATCACTGCACTGGACCTGCACGAGGTCACCTTGGCGGGCGAATCCCTCGGCGCCGCGGTCGCGTTGTCCGCATCGGTCGAACTCGACGACAGGGTGAGCCGGGTAGTCGCGTTCAACAGCTACGACTACCCAAGCGGGCTTGAACGTGGCAATTGGTTCGCCCGGCTGATCGGGACCTCCATCCGGCTGCCCGGGTCGGGTCCGGTCTTCGCCCGATTGGAAAACCGGCCGATCTTGAGGGGTGTGTTGCGGGGCGGTTTCGTCGACGCGAGCAAGCTTCCCAAAGACTTCCTCATCGAGCTTCGCCGCAGCGGCAGCCGCAACGGCTACCCAAGGGTTGCCCGCGCAATCATGCGCAACCTCAACGGATTGGTCCAGGGCCGGCCACGCTACGCGGAGGTGGCGGTACCGGTCACGCTGGTCTACAGCGAGCAGGACTGGTCGCATCCGGCCGAGCGGGATCAGGTAGCAAGCCTGCTAGCCGATGTCCAAAGGATCACCCTGCCCGACATCGGCCACTTCTCGGCTCTCGAACGCCCGGCCGACATGGTGCGGATCCTGCGGAGCACGGCCGGAATAGAAGTCATGTCCACCCCAACCACCACCTCAACCCAAGGAGCACCCTCATGAGCACACAGCCAACAACCCTGGTGACCGCCGCCGCAGGTAAGACGGGCCGCCATACTGCCCTGTCGCTGCTGTCGCGCGGCCTTCCGGTCCGTGCGATGGTCCATCGTGAAGACGCCCGTTCTGCAGCATTGCGCAGCCGGGGAGCCGAGGTCGTCGTCGGGAATGTCAGCGACGTAAGCGATGTGCGCAACGCGCTGCGCGGCGTGCAGCGCGCCTATTGGGCGGCCCCGGTGGTGCCGAGTGCCCTGGAGGCCGCCACCCTCTTCGCCGCGATCGCGGAGGAGGAGCGGCTCGAAGTGGTTGTATCGATGAGTCAATGGCTGGCCGACCCCGGTCATCTTTCGGCGCAAACCCGCGCCGCGTGGCTTGCTGATCGGGTATTCGACTGGATGCCGACAGTCGGGTCGATCACCGTCAACCCCGGGTTCTTCGCGGAGAGCTACACCTACACGCTGGATGCCGTGTCGCAGTTCGGGATCTTGACGCTTCCGTTCGGCGACGGGCGCAACGCCCCGCCGTCTAACGAGGACATCGCCGGCGTCGCGGCCGCACTACTCGCCGACCCCGGCCCGCACCTGGGCTGCAGCTACCGTCCCACCGGCCCGGAGTTGGTCAGCCCCAGCGACTACGCCGAGATCCTCAGCCGGGTGTTCGGACGCACGATCCGCTACCTCGACATTCCGTTTACCGTGCTGGCCAAGTCGGCTCGTTCGATCGGCTTCGACGAGTACACCCTCATCCAATTGAAGTGGTATGTCGACGAACTCAAACGCGGCACTTTCGCGATCGACGCACCGACTGATGTCGTAGCGCAGTTAACCGGCCGCCCGCCGGAGGATATGGAGACGATCGCCCGCCGGTATCTCAGTACCATGCCCGGCACCACACGCGGCCCCTCGGGGATGGCCCGCGCAATGACCCTGCTCGCGAAATCGCTTGTCACCCCGGCCCCCAACCGGAAGCGTTACCTGCGCACCTTCCAAGACGGTGCCGCCATCGGAACACTTTCGATCGACTCTCAGCTATGGCAGAGCACCCACGACCCCGACCGGAGGCCCGACGTGCAACGCCCGCACATCAGCGCGATTTCGGCGGTCGCACGATGACCGGCCGGCCTGCTATCAGCGCCGCGGCGCAGTACTCCGTCGGAGGAGTGCGTACGCGCATCGAGGCCGCATTGCGTGCTGCTGGAAAGGATTTCGATGCGCTGACGCCTGCCGACCTCGCCGCGGGCTTGGCCTCATTCCAGCACTTCCACTCCCTCGGCCGCCTGGGCACCGTGGCGCTGCTGGAGGCCGCCCACGTCACCGCGGCCGATCGCGTTCTCGACGCCGGCAGCAGTATCGGCGGCACCGCCCGCCTGCTCGCCGCCGAACACGGCTGCCGGGTCACCGCGATCGATTTCACGGCTGAATACTGCGAGACTGCGCGGTGGCTGAACGGCCTGGTGCACCTCGAAGACCGCATCGACGTGATCGACGGAGATGTCACCGACCTACCATTGCCGGACGCAAGCTTCGATCTGGTCGTCAGTCAACACGTTCAGATGAACATCGCCGACAAACCGGGGCTGTACAGCGAAGCCCGCCGCGTTCTGCGCCCCGGCGGGCGACTCGCGCTCTGGGATGTCACCGCGGGAACCCAACAACCCCTTGTTTTCCCTGTCCCGTGGGCCGACATCCCCGAACGCAGCCACCTCATTACACCCGATGAGCTCGCCAGAACGCTGCAGGACGCCGGGTTCGACGTTTCGGTGTGGAACGACCTGACCGAATTCGCCGTCGAGGCCATGCACCCGATAATCGAGGCACCCGATGACCCCCTCGGACTCCAACTCGTTGTCCCGGACATCAAGACCAAGGTCACAAACCTGCTGAAAAACGCCCGCGAAAACCGGCTGCGGCTCATTCAAGCCGTCGCCCTGGCCGTGTGAGGCGACCGCCTTGCTGCCCTTGATGATTCGTGTCACCGCGATCGGCTACCTAGTGTTCTTTGTCCCCAACCTCGTACTCGCCGCCACGCATCGAATCGACGCATTGCCGCCGTTGCTCGCCCGGCTTTTCAACTGGGGAGGAAGCGCAGATGCCACCGCTGTAATGCTGTCCACGGTCTACGTGGTCTGGGCAATATTCTTATTCCGCCCCGCGCGCGCCCCTCTCAGGAACCGACTGTTCCTCGATTTCAATCTGATTGCGAACTCCGCCCACTTCGCCGCCATGCTCGTCATGTCGAGGGTCCCACTGGCGGCATGCTGGTTGCCGGTGCGGCGCCGTTCGTCAGCTTGACGCGCTAGCTAACGATGTCACTGTGGACCGCTAGAGCCTGATTGCGCGGTGAGATAGCCCGTATGGCTGCGATTTCCGTGAGATCACAGCCCGCACCGCAATCTCACGGCGGAAGTTCTTATGTCCTCACCGCGCGTAGCTGGTACAGGCCGCGCGTTGTGGCGACGGTCTGACCGTCGGCGTCGGTCACCACCGCGTCCAGCGTGAAGTCGGCCTTACCCCGTTCGGCTGCTTCGGCTTCGACACGTGCGATTGTTTCGTCGTCGAGGCTCGCCTCTGCACGCACATTGGATTTGGCCATCGCAACGAATTTGATGTCGAGGTCTTTGACCAGCGGGAAGTACTTGCTGTTGTCGAAGGAGATCAGCGGAATGATTCCCCCGAGCACTTCGGCCACGGTGAACAGCACGCCGGCATAGATGACGCCGAAGTGGTTCCCGTTACCTTCGGCTGGGACGGTCGTGGCGGCAAATCCCGGCCGAGCCTCGACGACCTTCACGCCCATCGTGTGTGCGATCGGGATCGTTGATTCGATGGCGCCGTTCATTGCGTCCACGAGCTGGTTGGCGTTGGCAGTCATGACGGTCGATCTTAACGACGATGCACCACAACCTTGCCGCCGCTCTTCGGGGTGTAGGCAACGCCGCGGGAATGCCACTTTTCTCCCGGCGCAGTGGTGGTCTGGATAGTGAAGTCGCGCAACACTGTTCGCAGCACGACATCCATCTCCATGTTGGCGAACACGGCTCCCACGCAGCGCCGAGCGCCACCACCGAACGGGATCCAGGCAAACGTCGGCGGCTTGGACCCGATGAAGCGCTGCGGATCGAAGCGGTCGGGGTCGGGGAACGCGTCGGCGTTGGCGTGCATCCGCCCGATGCTGATGAGGATCGACGACCCGCGCGGAATGACCCACTCGCCGAGTTCGTACCAGGGCGCGTACACATGGCGACCGGCGAAATCGATGACCGTCCTACTCCGCTGCACTTCGAGGATCGTCGCCTGCCGTAGTTCGTTGTCGTCCGTGTCGGTCTCGGCGACCAGCGCCGCGAGCACGTCGGGGTGCCGGCTGAGCCGTTCGAACGCCCAGCCCAGGGTGGATGCGGTGGTTTCGTGCCCGGCCGCCAGCAGCGTCAGCAGCTCATCGCCAATGTCCTTGCGCGACATGGCGGATCCATCTTCGTAGGTGCTGCGCAACATCAGCGCCAGCACGTCGGCGCGGTTCTCGAAATTCGGATCGGCGCGCTCGTTGGCGATAAGTTTGTCGAGAACGACGTCGTACTGGCGCCGCCACTCGGCCAGCCGACCCCACGGGGAGTAGCGGCCGAATCGTCGGCTCGGTGCGGGCAACGACGCCAGCCGCGAGCCCAGTGTTACCCACGGCGGGAGGATCCGGCGCAGCTGATCGAGCTCGGCGCCCTCAGCCCCGAAAACCGCACGCAGGATCGCGTTCAGGGTGATCCGCATCATCGACGGCAGCGTGGCGAATGCCTGGCCTTCCGGCCAGCCGGCCGTTTCGCGCAGTGTCTCTTCTTCGATGATGGTCTCGTAGTTTGCGATGCTTTTGCCGTGGAAGGGCGGGGCGAGTAGCCGGCGCCGCTGTCGGTGCTCGTCGCCGTCGAGCGCGAAAACCGAGCCCGACCCCAGCAGCCGGCTCAGGTTGGGCCGGATGTTGCCGAGCACCTCGGGGCTGGTGGTGAACACCTGCTTGGCCAGCTGGGGATTGGTCACCACCACGACCCGGCCGTATATCGGGAGGGTGAGCATGTAGACGTCGCCGTGGCGGCGGGTCATATGCTGCGCGACCCATCGACGCGAAATCGAAAAAGCCGCGCCCTGAATGGCCTTCGGCATCCGGGGGGCCGGCGGCAGGTTGATGGCGGGCGGCGCCGGAGCCGCCGGTGTGTCGATGGTGCTCATCGAGTGCACTCCCAACATCGGAATGGTACTGCGCCGTACCACGGCCTTTCCCGATACGGTACCGTGTGGTACCAAGTACTGGCAAGGGTTGAGACGACGTGGTTTCGACAGGAGGAGGCGCCATGGCG
>DASQRI010000431.1:0-6238 GCA_035642975.1 Mycobacterium sp. | reverse complement strand
GTGCGGGCCTATAGCTCAGGCGGTTAGAGCGCTTCGCTGATAACGAAGAGGTCGGAGGTTCGAGTCCTCCTAGGCCCACAACCATGTGTTCGCCAAGACGTTTCGTGAGACTGGTGTTGCCGCTGGCAGCGATCGCGGTGCTGGTGGCGGTGGTTCGGTTTCGACGGGGTGTCGAGGTCTGGCATGTGGCCGCCGACCAGACCGCTGGTCGGGACGAGGGGCCTTAGCTCAGTTGGTAGAGCGCTGCCTTTGCAAGGCAGAAGTCAGGGGTTCGAATCCCCTAGGCTCCACCGCTACGGGCGGGGCTGCACGTCGACACTGGGCGGCAGCGTCGACGGCTCCTGACGCGACGAGCGGCGGACGATCGAGAATGCCGCCGCTCCCCCGGCCAGTACAGCGGCCGCGATTCCCGCGATCACCCACGGCCGCTTTCCGCGTCGCTGGGATCGCCGGGCGTGCGCAAGCGCCTCGGGCAGGCCGGTGACCACCTCTTGCGCGGCCGCCAATTCCTGCGCCAGAACGTCTTGGGCGCTTTGCAAATCCCGGGCCAGCCGGCCTTCGCGGTAGCGGCGACGCAGGCTCGACGCTCCGACTTGCGCCGAGTGAGCGCCCAGCCCGACGATGCCACGGGTAACGTCCACCGGCCCAACGGCCGTGTACGTCAGGCCGCGGGACAGCCGCTGCCGCGGGGTCAGCCGGGTGTGGTTCCTCGCGCTCATTGCTCGCCTTTCCCGGCCGCTTTCGCAAGACCGTGATCCGATGCTTTCACACTGCCACACGGGGTATGGGCACCGGTTGTCCGGCGGCGCGGACGGTGATGGCAGACTGTGATGCCGTGACTACCAGCCCGATTCAGACTGCCACTGCCACACTGCACACCAACCGCGGCGACATCAAGATCGCGTTGTTCGGAAACCATGCACCCAAGACCGTCGCCAACTTTGTCGGCCTGGCCCAAGGCACCAAGGAGTACTCGACCGAGAACGCGTCCGGCGACAGCTCCGGCCCGTTCTACGACGGGACAATCTTCCACCGAGTGATCAGCGGCTTCATGATCCAGGGCGGCGACCCGACCGGAACCGGACGTGGCGGCCCCGGCTACAAGTTCGCCGACGAGTTCCACCCTGAATTGCAGTTCGACAAGCCCTACCTGCTGGCGATGGCCAACGCGGGTCCGGGTACCAACGGCTCGCAGTTCTTCATCACGGTCGGCGAGACGCCGCACCTGAACCGGCGGCACACCATCTTCGGTGAGGTCGTCGACCCGGATTCGCAGAAGGTTGTCGACGCCATCGCCGGCACGGCCACCGACCGCGGTGACCGGCCGACCGAACCCGTCGTCATCGAGTCGATCACCATTTCCTGACGCGTCTCCCCCGACCGGGATCAGGACCCGGCGTAACCGCCGGCGGTCAGCGCGTCGAGCACCTCCAGCGGGTCAGCGCCGAGGTCCCAACGCGAGAACATCAGCAGCCGACCGTCGTGGGCGTCGATCTCCAGCAACCGGATTTTTCGTCCAATCCGCCGGAACTCAGTGATCCGAACGATCTTGATATCCGCATGTCGCAATAGCTGCGTCCGCCACCAGCCGCGGACCAGCAACCCGTCGGCGGTGATTGCCAGCTTTGGGCGCGCGCGCCACGTAGCGCTTGCAAACAAGATCAGCCCGGCTGCGGAAATTCCCAGCAACAACCGGCCCGGCGGGTCTGTGACGACGGTCACACATGAGATAGCCATCACAGTCCCGGCGAGGCCGCAAGCTGCGATTCCGGTTGGAGACGGCGACCACTGTGTTTGCTGCACGGCGTTCCTAGCGGGGTCTACCATTGCCGATGCGGTTATCCACAAGCGCTATCAACAATGGGGATGAATCACACGCGTGTGATCTACTGCCACCGGGGTTGCCACCCCAGTAACGCCGCAGACCGACAATGAATTCATCACGGCCGCGACAGCGCCTACCGCCACCGCATTGTGAGCAACAAACCGCTGATCATGAAAGCAAACGCGACTGCGTAGTTCCACGGCCCCAGCTCCGCCATCCAGTTGAGCACCGAGGGGGCGTCGGGGCCGGTGGCGGCCAGCTGGAAAACCATCAGCCAGATCAACCCGATCAGCATCAAGCCGCAGAACAAGACAACGAACCACACACCGGACGGCCCAGCCTTGACCTTGACCGGGGTGCGGCTCACTGAGCTGACGGTGAAGTCGGTCTTCTTGCGGACTTTGGACTTGGGCATGGATACCTCGGCGATACGGTATGGCGAGCAGGGCAACGACGAGCCTAACGCACTCACCAGGAAGGAACGGACAGCCGATGGCCAGACGGCCTAGTTCGATTGCCCGGCTTCTCCTCGGGCCGTTCCACGGCCCGCATCGTCGCCGGGCCGGTTCGATTGCCCGGCTTCTCCTCGGGCCGTTCCACGGCCCGCATCGTCGCCGGGCCCAAACGCCTTCTTCGCCGTGGCGGGTCGGCGTTCCGCTGGTGTGTCTGCTGGCCGGTCTGCTGCTCGGCGCCACCCACGGTGTATCCGGCGGCGGCGAGATCCGGCGCAGCGATGCGCCGCGCCTGGTGGACCTGGTTCGCCGCGAGCGGTCCGACGTCGCCCGGTTGAACGCCGAACGGGACCGGCTGGCCAACACCATCGACTCGACGCACGGCCGATCCCCGGACGCGGCGCTGGCGGCGATGGTGCGGCGATCCGCCGAGCTGGCCGGCGACGCCGGGCTGGACGCGGTGCACGGGCCGGGCCTCATCGTGACACTGAACGACGCGCAGCGCGACGCCAACGGCCGCTTCCCCCGCGATGCCTCGCCCGACGACCTGGTCGTGCACCAGCAGGACATCCAGGCGGTGCTCAACGCGATGTGGACCGCCGGCGCGGAGGCGATCGAGATGCAGGACCAGCGCATCATCGCCACCTCGTCGCCCCGCTGCGTTGGCAACACGCTGCTGCTCAACGGTCGCACCTACAGTCCGCCGTACAAAATCACCGCGATCGGCGACGCCGCGGCCATGCAGGCAGCTTTGGCCGCCGCTCCCCTGATGGTCCTCTACAAGCAGTACGTGGTGCGGTTCGGCCTCGGCTACACCGAGCAAGTCACGCCGGATGTCCGCGTCGCCGGGTACAGCGAGCCGGTGCCGATGCACTTTGCGCAGCCGGCCGGCCCGATCAGTTACTGAGCAGGCCCGCGATCGAGCCCACCGGTAGCCTGGCACGATGCAGATCCTGGTCGTCGACAACTACGACAGCTTCGTCTTCAACCTGGTGCAGTATCTCGGCCAGCTCGGGGTCGAGGCACAGGTGTGGCGCAATGACGACGCCCGGCTGTCCGATCATGCTGCGGTCGCCACCCAGGTGGACGGGATCCTGCTCAGCCCGGGGCCGGGTACACCGGAACGCGCGGGCGCCTCGATCGACTTGGTGCGCGCATGCGCCGCGACGCGCACGCCGTTGCTGGGGGTGTGCCTGGGCCACCAGGCCATCGGCGTGGCGTTCGGCGCCACCGTGGATCGGGCCCCCGAGCTGCTGCACGGAAAAACGAGCCGCGTCTTCCACACGAATACCGGTGTGCTGCAAGGACTTCCAGACCCGTTTACGGCGACCAGGTATCACTCGCTGACCATCTTGCCCGAAACGTTGCCCGCCGAGTTGGAGGTGACCGCCCGCACTCGCAGCGGTGTCATCATGGGCGTGCGGCACGCCGGACTGCCGATTCACGGGGTGCAGTTCCACCCGGAGTCGATCCTCACCGAAGGCGGGCACCGGATGTTGGCCAACTGGCTGGACGACTGCGGCCAGGTCCGCGACGAGGCCTTGGTGCGGCGGCTGGAAAAAGAGGTCTCGGACAGTTTGGCCGCGGTGCGAAGCTACGACGAAGCCCGGTCAGCGGGCCCGGCGCTGGCGCCTATTGACCGAACTTCAGCGTGATGCCGCCGTCTTTGTTCGCACCCTGACCCGCGCTCGGGCTCTGGTAGACCACCCGGTTGTGCTGCGAACCGCCTGCGTCGACGTCGGAACCCTTGATCAAAATCCCGTTCCAGCCCAGCGCCCGCAGTTGCGGTTCGGCGTCGGTCCAGAACAGTCCCGACAGATCCGGCATGATGAACTGGTTGCCCTTGGACACCTGGAGCTCGATCACCGAATCGACCGGAACAGTAGCTCCCGCAGGCGGATTGGTGCCGATCACGTCGCCAGCCGGCCGGGTGCTGTCGACGGCGGCCTGGCTGAACTTGCTGAAGCCGTAGACGGTGAGATTCTTCTGCGCGAGGTCGGCGGTCTGCCCGGCGACGTCGGGAACCTGTTTGGTCGACGGACCGGAGCCGACGATCACCGAGATCTCGTTGGTGATCGCCGACGTCTGATTGGCCGGCGGGTTGGTGCCGATGACTTTGTCTTTCATCTCCGGTGTCGACGGCGAGTTGACCTGCTTGAAGTGGTTGAACCCGGCGGCTTTCAGCTTCTTGACCGCCGACCCATAGCTCAGCGATGACACGTCTGGCACCTCGCGCTGCTCGGGTCCGGTGGACACGTCGACCGTGATCAGTTCGCCCGCACCCACTTTGGTGTTGGCCGCCGGGTCGGTGCCGATGACGTGGTCGGGCGGAACGGTCGAATCCGGCTGCTGCTGGGTGCGGGTTTTGAACCCGTGATTCTGCAACGCGGCGATCGCGTCCGCGGACGCCTCGTTGCGCACGTCAGGCACCTGGACGTTGCGCATTCCGCCGCCGAACGTGTTGATCAGGATGGTGACGATCACGGTCAGCACCGCCAACGCGGCGACCGCGACGACCCAACGGCCTATCGAACCGGGGCCGCGCTCACGGGTGAAGTCGAGTTCCTGGCGGGGCAGCGGATCGGTCTGCGGTCCGGCCGCCTCGCCGGCATGCGGCGAGGCCAGAAACGAGGAGCGGTCGGCGTCGGTGAGGATCTTGGGTGCGTCGGGCGGCTCGCCGTTGTGCACCCGAACCAGGTCCGTGCGCATCTCCGCGGCGGTCTGATAACGGTTCTCCGGGTTTTTGGCCAGCGCCTTAAGCACGACGGCGTCGAGGTCGGGTGAGATGCCTTCGTGGCGTTGCGACGGCGGGACAGGGTCCTCGCGGACATGCTGGTAGGCCACCGCCACGGGCGAGTCACCGACGAAAGGTGGTTCGCCGGTGAGCAACTCGTAGAGCACACAGCCCAGCGAGTAGACGTCGGAGCGGGCGTCGACGGAATCTCCGCGGGCCTGCTCGGGAGAAAGGTATTGCGCGGTACCGATCACCGCGGCGGTCTGGGTCACGCTGTTGCCGCCGTCGGCGATCGCCCGGGCGATGCCGAAGTCCATCACCTTCACCGCGTTGGTCGTGCTGATCATGATATTGGCGGGCTTGACGTCGCGGTGGATGATGCCGTGCTGGTGGGAGAAGTTCAGCGCCTGACAGGCGTCGGCGACGACCTCGATGGCCCGGGTGGGCGGTAGCGGTCCGTCGGTGTGCACGATGTCGCGCAGGGTGACGCCGTTGACGTACTCCATCACGATGTAGGGCAGCGGGCCGGCGGCCGTCTCTGCCTCACCGGTGTCGTAGACCGCGACGATCGCCGGGTGGTTGAGCGCGGCCGCGTTCTGCGCTTCCCGCCGGAAGCGCAGGTAGAAACTCGGGTCGCGTGCCAAGTCGGCGCGCAACACCTTGACCGCCACGTCCCGGTGCAACCGGACGTCCCGCGCCAGGTGCACCTCGGACATGCCGCCGAAGCCGAGGATCTCGCCCAGCTCATAACGATCGGACAGGTGTTGCGGGGTCGTCATTCTTATGTCTCGTGTCGGGGCGGCATCGCGCGGTAATACACCGGCGCGGCCGCCCGCCTGGATGTGGGCAGATTGCATTGCCCCCCAGGATTCCCTGTGACACCCCTGTTCGTCCAATTAGTTGGATGCGCGGGAGCCGATCCGGGCTTGCTGGGCGGCCCTCCGGTGTCGGTCACCGTCGGTGCAGACGGTTGCTGCTGGGAATTGTTGTTGTGCGAATTGATGACGATGAGAATCGCGATGATGATCGCCAACGCCCCCAGGACCCCGGCGGCCCACAGCAGCGCACGCTGACCGGACGAGAACGTCCGCCGCGGCGGCGGGGTGCGATGACCGCCGGTGGTCGGACGGGCGCGACGGGCAGCGGGCGCCCGGGTGGTGGCGCTGGCCGCGGCCCGGGTCTGCGGGCCGGACGGAATGGCCGCAGGCGTGGCCCGGCCGGCGGACC
>DASQRI010000430.1:0-4117 GCA_035642975.1 Mycobacterium sp. | reverse complement strand
CCACGGTGGTGAATTGGCTTGCCAGGAAAGACAGTATGACGGCAATGCTGTACAGGGGTGTGATGGCGAGCATGCCCGCGATGATCCTGGTGCTGACCAGATAGGAAATCGGCCGAATCGCCATGGCTTCCAGCGCATCGATTTCTTCGCTGATCCGCATGGCTCCCAGTTGCGCAGTCACGCCGGCGCCGAAGGTGGCCGCCAAACCGATTCCCGCGACGACCGGTGCCGCGATACGGACGTTGATGAAGGCCGCCAAGAACCCGGTGAGTGCTTCGATGCCGATGTTGCCCAGCGAGCTGTAGCCCTGCACCGCGAGCGTGCCACCGGCGGCCAGCGTCAGGAAACCGACAATGACGACGGTACCGCCGATCATCGCCAATGTTCCTGCGCCCATGCTAATTTCGGCAACGAGGCGGACGATCTCTCGGCGGTAGCGGGTAACCGCGAAGGGTATACCGGCCAACGCCTTGCCGTAGAACACGGTGTGGTCACCAATCGAGGCGAGAGTACCCACCGGCCTGCGCCAGTAGCCGAAGGCCCGAAACGCCCGCGGATACGTAGCGCTTAACGTCTTCACCAACGTCATGGCATCTCCCCCACCATCACTTCGTCGTGAATCGGATGCCGATCGCCGTAACGACCACGTTGACAACGAATAGCGCCATGAACGCGTACACAACGGTCTCGTTGACGGCGTTGCCGACAGCCTTGGCGCCCCCGCCCGAGACTGTCAGTCCTCGATAACACGCCACCAGGCCGGCGATGATGCCGAACAGTGACGCCTTGACGCACGAGATGACCACCTCGGGCACCCCGGTCAGCAAGGTGATTCCCGCGGCGAATGCGCCGGGGTTGACGTCTTGCACGAAGACCGAGAACACGTACCCGCCAACGATCCCGATGATGACGACCAGACTGTTGAGCAACAGCGCGACCAGACCGGCGGCGAGCATCCGCGGTGTCACCAAGCGCTGCACTGGGTTGATGCCCAGCACCTCCATCGCGTCGATCTCTTCACGGATGGTTCGTGAGCCGAGGTCCGCACACATCGCCGTCGCGCCGGCGCCGGCGACAATCAACACCGTCACCAGCGGGCCGACCTGGGTGACCGCGCCGAACGCCGCGCCCGCGCCGCTGAGGTCGGCCGCACCCAGTTCACGTAGCAGGATGTTGAGGATGAAGCTGATCAGAACGGTGAAGGGGATGGCGACCAAGAACGTCGGAGCCAACGCAACGCGGGCGATGAACCACGACTGCTCGAGGAACTCTCGGGTCTGAAACGGTCGGCGGAACGCGAACTTGATCGCGTCGGCGCCCATCGCGAAGAGCCCACCCACGGCTTGCATGGCGCCGGACAGGCCGTTCGGCATACTGATGCCTGAGGACCAGCGCTCCCCTTTAGTCGCCATCGCCGGTAACCATCCTCACGCCTAGTCGCTCCGTCTCTTTCGCGTGAGTTGGCGCGCCCGACAACACGGGCTGGACAATCCCCACTTTCTGAAGCGTCCGGCGATTATGACTCATGCCGCGTGCGGCGGGAGTGAAAATTGACAACCGAGGGACCTCCGAATTAAGTGACGGCACCGATAGTTTTGAGCTCGATGATGCGGTCCCAATCGAGTCCGAGTTCCATCAAGATTTCGTCGGTCTGCTCGGCGAACCCGGGAGCCGGCCCGGACTCGGGTGCGGCCACGTCGAACTGCACCGGGTTGGCGACCAACTCGAGTTCGCCTGCCTGCACGACATATTCGTTCGCCCGGACCTGAGCGTCGTTGACCGCCTGCAAGGTGTCCTGCACTGGCGCCCACGGCCCGGCCAGCGTCGCGAAGCGTTCACTCCACTCCGCGAGACTGCGCGTACCGATCGCCTTGGTGAGAATCTGCACCGCCTCCGCGGTGTTGGCCGCGATCTTCTCGTCGGTGTCGAACCGGGGATCGTCGGCCAGTCCGGGCTGATCGATGTGCCGGCACACGTCCGCCCAGAACTTGCTGGCCTGCATCATCACAAAAGATATGTAGCGGCCGTCCGATGTTGCGTACAGCCCCACCAGTGGATTGATCGGTGAGCCGTGCACCCCGGGCGGGAAGGCCTCCATCCGCTGACCGAGATGCGCGGTCAGCGCGACGGTGTGTCCGAGCGACCATAGCCCGCTGCCCAACAGCGAGACGTCGACGATCGACGGTTCACCGCTGCGCTCACGTTTGAGCAACGCAGCCGCGATACCACCGGCGAGATTGGTGCCCGAGATGGTGTCGCCGTAAGCCGGTCCGGGTGGCCCGACCATGCCTTCGGCCCCAGGCGGGGTGATGGTGGCCGCGGTACCGGCACGACACCAGAACGCGGTCATGTCGTAGCCACCCTTTTCCGACTCCGCGCCGCGCGGACCCAGGGCGCTGCCGCGGGCGTAGACGATCGTGGGGTTGACCGCGCGGATGTCGTCGACGTCGATGCCGAACTTCTTCCGGTGCCCGGGCAGGAAGCTGGTCAAGAACACATCCGATCGGCGAGCGAGCTCGTAGAGCACTTCTCGGCCTTCGGGCACCGACATGTCCAGGCCCACGCTGCGCTTGCACCGGTTGGCATGCTCAATGTTCGGGTTGGGGTCGCCCTCGACGCGCAACAAGCCGGTCTGGCGCAGGCCACGCTGCGGATCACCGGTCACCGCGTGCTCGACCTTGACCACGTCTGCCCCCCACTCGGCCAGCACCGCACCCGCCGACGGGACGAACCCGTACATCGCGACCTCGAGGACGCGGATGCCCTCCAGCGGCCTCATCAGGCGAACCCGGGCGACCCGGACCCGTCGTCCGTCGATGGGTCGTCACCCATCGTCGCCGCGCGGTCCTGCGATGGCATTCGGGCTCCTCAACACGTGGATAATTTCATTCTCATCCCGGGCGAATCTTACATTCCGGCAACGAGAATTCAACCAAACGGGAGAAACGAGACTGCCATACTCGTGGTCGGTCCGAACTCTCGGAATTACCGGCATTTTCGCAGGCTACAGATGGTTTCTGAACCGTCTTGCGAGCGGCCGTAACGTGAGAGTAAGGTTCTCATATTCGGAAGGGAGATTCTTTGTGCGTGAGTCGGTCCGTGGCTGGGTGACCACATGAGAACGGCCGTTGTCACCGGGGGCGGTTCCGGAATCGGCTTGGCCGTCGCGGAGCGACTCCGCAAAGACGGATTACAGGTCGCGACCCTCGACCTCAAGTCGTCCGACACTCCGTCGGCGTTCACCGCCGACGTGACCGATCGCGCGCAAATCGACGCCGCGCTCGCGGGCATCCGCGAACAGCTGGGCCCGGTCACCGTTCTGGTCAACGCCGCCGGCCTGGACGGATTCAAGCGGTTCACCCACATCGAGTTCGCGGATTGGCAGCGGCTGATCGACGTCAACCTCAACGGGGTGTTCCACATGATCCAGGCGGTGCTGCCCGACATGCTGGACGCCGGTTGGGGGCGCATCGTCAACATCTCCTCATCGAGCACCCACTCCGGCGCCCCCTATATGTCGCACTACGTCGCCGCCAAGTCCGCCGTGAACGGGCTGACCAAGTCGCTGGCTCTGGAGTATGGCCCCGACGGCATCACGGTCAACGCGGTGCCACCGGGCTTCATCGACACCCCGATGCTGCGCAGCGCCGAGGAGCGCGGCAACCTCGGCGACATCGAGAAGACCATCGCGGCAACGCCGGTACGCCGGATGGGACAGCCGGAAGACATCGCCGCGGCCTGCGCCTTTCTGGTGTCCGAGGAAGCCGGCTACATCACCGGTCAGATACTCGGCGTCAACGGCGGCCGGAACACCTGAAAGGACAACCCGTTGGTACAACGCGCCGAGGGCCGAGTAAAGGGAAAAGTCGCATTCGTCACCGGTGCGGCTCGCGGCCAGGGCCGTTGTCACGCCATCAAGTGGTACGACTACCGCACCGTAAAGGAAAGTTGTGAAAGTTCGGGTTGATTCAGATCTTTGCCAGGGGCACACGCTGTGCGCGATGATCGCGCCGGATTCGTTCGTGCTCGACGATATTGAAGGTCATTCGTCGGCGGTGTCCGAAGACGTTCCGCCGGACCAGGAAGACGCCGTGCGGGAGGCCGCACACTCCTGCCC
>DASQRI010000429.1:0-2370 GCA_035642975.1 Mycobacterium sp. | reverse complement strand
CGTTATGTTCAACGCGTTCCGGTCGCTCCGCCCCACCGCGGAGATCACCGGTTATGTCGACCTACTGGAGCGGATGTGGAACGACGAGTATGTCGCGGCGTATCAGGCGATGAACGGGTGGGGAACCGACCACATCCCGCTCCCGGGTCGTGTGGCGAAGCAGATGGCCGAGATGTTGATGCGCGAGAACGCCTTCGTCACAAACCGATTGGTGCTCGGCGGTGACCATGTCAGTTTGAAGGACATCACCGTCCCGTTCCTCGCGGTGCTGGGCGAAAAGGACCACATCGTCCCGATGTCGGCAGCCGAACCCGTCATGGACCTCGTCGGGTCTAAGCGCAAAACCGAGCTGAGGTTGACGGGTGGCCACGTGGGCATAGTTGTGGGGCGCGCCGCAGCCAAGACCACGATTCCGACCATCATCGAATTCCTGCAGAAGCAAAGCGAAACCGCATCATGATCATTCGGGGGCTGACCCGCAGCGACGTCGGTGACCTGGCTGGCCTGTTCGGTCGGCTGTCCGACCGCGACATCACCGTGATCCGCGAGAACGTGCACGACCTGGAACGCACCGAGCGCTTGGCCGACGCCGCCGACCTGCGCTGGGTCGCAGTGGCCGACGCCGGCCGGGTCGTGGGCTACGCGGCAGTCAACCGGCTTCCGGGATGGTCGGACCATGTGGGCGAGCTTCGCCTGGTCGTCGAGCCAAGCCTCCGGGGTAGCGGAATCGGTCGCAAACTCTCCCAACAGGCGCTACGGGGAGCCTTCAGCATCGGCATACGCAAAGTTGTAATCGAGTTGGCGACCAACGAGGACGCCGTCCTCGAGATGTTCAGCCGCCTCGGCTTCACGGGCGAGGCTCTGCTGCGAAACCACATCCGCGACCGCGAGGGCGGCCTCAGAGATCTTGTGATCCTCGCCCACGACGCGGACGAGAGCTGGGAGACCCTGCGTGCGATCGGTGTCACCGAGGCCCTCGACGAGGCATGAGCGCCCGTCTCGCATTGCCGTCCGCTCAACGATTGCAAGGAGATGCACTATGACTCAGGTTCTGGATAGGTTCCGCCTAGACGGAAAGGTTGCAGTGGTGACCGGCGCTTCAAGCGGTCTCGGCGTGGGTTTTGCCAAATCCTTGGCGCAGGCAGGTGCCGACATCGTGCTCGCCGCGCGTCGTTTGGACAAGCTCGCGGACACCGAGCAGGTGGTCCGGTCGGAGGGGCGCCGTGTCCAAACCGTCGCAGCCGACGTCTGCGACCCCGATGCGTGCACCCGCGTCGCCACCGGTGCGATCGAAAAGTTTGGTCGGTTGGACATATTGGTCAACAACGCCGGCGTCGCGAGTTCCGTCCCGGCTATGCGCGAGACTCCAGACGAGTTCCGCAAAGTGATCGACGTAAACCTCAATGGCACATACTGGATGGCGCAGGCGTGCGGTCGCGTCATGCAGCCGGGAAGCTCCATCATCAACATCGCCAGTGTGCTGGGGCTCACCAGCTTCCTCATGCCGCAGGCCGCGTACTCGGCCAGCAAGTCCGCGGTGATCGGCCTCACCCGTGACCTTGCCCAGCAATGGACGTCGCGAAAAGGCATCCGGGTCAACGCTTTAGCGCCCGGATACTTCCAGTCGGCGATGACCGATCAGTTCGAGGCTGGCGTTCTCGACAAGTACGTCGTTCCCCGAACGTTGTTCGGCCGCCTCGGCGACGAAGGCGAACTCGACGCGGCGCTGATCTTCCTGGCCAGCGACGCGAGCAGCTACATCACCGGCATCGCCCTGCCGGTAGACGGCGGAACACTGACAAATTGAATCCGCTCGGCTGCGGGCCGGGGTATCGGGGCCGGTATCAGCAGAAATGCTCGCTGCAGCATCGGTTTTCGATCACCGGAACCACTGTGCTCACGACATCGGCCCGGCGCTCGGCCCGCACCGAATACCGACGCCACCACATACTCCGAATCTCAGGCCCGCGTAGCGAATATGGGTTGGGGTGGTTAGACGGTGAGGGCGAAGTTGGGGTTGACGCCGTAGATTGCCAGGGTGCCCAGTAGGACGACTACCTGGATCGAGACCAGTGAGAATCGCATTGACCGGCCGACGGCCTCGCCGACGCCGACGGGTCCGCCGCTGGCGTTGTATCCGTAGTAGCAGTGGGTCAGCATGACCGCTATCGTGATGATGACGCTCTCTATGAATGACCAGAACACATCTTCGGGGCGTAGGAATGTGCGGAAGTAGTGTTCGTAGGTGCCGTGTGATTGGCCGTACAACCATGTGGTGGTCAGCTGTGGAGACAGGAACGCGATCATGACCAGGCCCGCGTACAGCGGGACGACGGCCACCACTCCGGCGATCAGCCGGGTGGATGCCAG
>DASQRI010000428.1:0-5581 GCA_035642975.1 Mycobacterium sp. | reverse complement strand
TCTTTCAGGATGCGAACCACACCCGACGAGGACGTCGACGTTCCGTAGGAGCTGACCGCCATGAACTCGAACTGGGTCGGCAGCGGGATCGCGCGGGCCAGGTCGGTGACGAACATCACCGCACCCTTCAGCACGGTGATCAGCAGCAGGTCTCGGGCGTCGGCGCCAGCCAATTCGCGATAATCCGCGCCGATCTGTGCCCCGAGCTCGGCGATTCGGGCCTGGATCTGCTCCTCGCCCAGCAGCACCGACTTGATATCCCCCGGGTACAGCTCCGGCGATTCCGCTGCCACGAGCACAGCGTGCCATGCCGACGACCAGGAAACCAACGGGGCAGCCAGCTAGACAGGCTCCTGACGCAGGGTCAGCAGCGCGCCGCTGCGGCCGGCGACCAACCGCTGCTCGCGCAATGCCGACCCGACCGCCACCCCGCCCTGGCCACGCCAGGCGGTGACCAGCTTGTCGACAGCGCGGATCTGCTTGTCGGTCAACCCGATCGCGCCGCCGGTGAGCAGCCAGCTGCGGATGACGCCACGACGAACCGGCTCGGGCAGTGCCGTCAACGCCGTGGCGTCGAGCCCCTCGGCGGTGATGCACGTGGCCACCGCCTGCGCGATCAGCGAGTCGACCAACGCGGTGTCCGCACGCAACGCGGTCGCGGTGCGCGCCAGCGCCTCGGCCACCCCGCCGCCGAGCACCTCTTCCATCAGTGGCAGCACCTCGTGGCGCAGCCGGGTCCGGGTGAAGCGGCGGTCGGTGTTGTGCGGGTCCTGCCAGGCGCTCAGCCCGAGCTCGATGCACGCGGCATGCGTCACGGCACGTCGCGCCCCCAGAAACGGCCGACACCAGGGCGGGTCGTAGGGGCGCATGCCGGCGATCGATCGGGCGCCCGAACCGCGGCCCAGCCCGAGCAACACGGTTTCGGCCTGGTCATCGAGGGTGTGCGCGAGTAACACCGCACTATCGCCACGGGCCTCCTGCAACGCGCGATAGCGGGCGTTGCGAGCGGCGGCCTCCGGACCACCGTCACCACTCACCCGTACGCAAAGCACTTGGGCGTCAACGCATCCCAGATCCTGAGCCTGCTCGCGTGCGGTGGCGGCCACCGCCGCCGAGCCGGGCTGCAGACCGTGGTCGACGACCAGCGCGGTGGTCGGCAGTATCGTCGCCGCGACCGCGGTGAGCGCCAACGAATCCGGGCCACCGGACAACGCGACACACCAGCGGTCCGCGGTGGCGAGAAAATCCTTCGCGAACGCCGCGACAGCCGCGCGGAGCTCGGCTACAGCACCCGGTCGATCCATCGTTGCGGATATTCGATCTCAAGCGGCCGGGGCAGCGTGTCCGGACCGGTCCAGACGGTGTTGAACCGTTCCATCCCGACCCGGCCCACCACGTGGTCAACGAACGCCTTGCCCCGGGTGTACTGGCTCAGTTTGGCGTCGATGCCCAGTAACGCGCGCAGCAGCCGTTGCAGCGGCGGCTGCTTGCGGTTACGGCGCTCGTCGAAGCGGGACCGGATGGTCGAAACCGACGGCACCACAACGGGTCCGACGGCGTCCATCACATGGTCGGCGTGGCCCTCCAACAATGTGCCCAGCACCAGCAGCTGATCCAGGGCTTCGCGCTGAGGTTCGGACTGCACGGCGCGCAGCAACCCGATGATGCCCGTTGAGTGCGGGTCTTCGTGCGACGCGTCGCCGCGGCTGCGGGCGAAGTCGGCCAACCGGCCCACCACTCGCGCAACGTCGTCGCTGCCTTCCCGGGTCAACACACCCAGCGCTTGCGACATGTAGCCGGACAGCCACGGATTGGCGGTGAACTGGACGCGGTGGGTGACCTCGTGCAGGCATACCCACAACCGGAAATCGGAAGGCTCCACGCGCAATTGGCGCTCGACCGCGATGACGTTGGGGTAGACCAGCAGCAGGGCGCCGCCGTCATCGGAGGCGGCGAACGGGTCATACTGACCGAGAATCCCCGAAGCGACGAACGCCAGCACGGCACCGGTCTGCGCGCCGGTGACCCGTCCACTGATCACGCCGCGTGGCTTGTCGGTTCCGCCGGTCATGACCCGCATCGACTCGGTGGCCGCCCGGATCCAGCCGCGCCGGTCGACGATGCGGGCGTCGGGAACCGCCCCGTCGGTGTGCAGGCCGGTGATGTCACGCACCGGCGGTTCAGCCGCCTTAGCGGCACTGGCCAGGTTGTCGACCACCTGGCGGCGGGTGTAGTCGGTCGACGGCGGCCCCGGGCGGGCCAACCGTTGGCCAACGGTCGCCGCGAATCCCCAGTCGACAGTGCGGCCGACGGTCAACTCCGCTGAGGCCGTCATGCTACGCATCCACACGACCACAGGGTCGTGGCCACGGTGTCGATCGCCGTGCGCCCGGTCGGGCCGGCGTCATTGGAGATCAGCGCGAAGGTCAGCACCCGTCCGCTGCGGTCGGTCATCACCCCAGCTAACGCGTTGATCGCGGTCAGCGAGCCGGTTTTGGCACGCAACCACCCGGCCGGTCCGGCGGCGTGGAAGGTGGCGTCGAGGAAACGGTCGGACAGCGTGCCGCTACCACCCGCGATCGGCAACAGGTCCAGCAGCGGCCGCAGCGTCGGCTGATCCGGCCCGGCGGCCGCCTGCACCACCGAGTCGAGAATTTTGGCGGTGAGGCGGTCGTCCACCGACAGCCCGCTGGAGTCCTGCAGTGTCGCGCTGCTGGTGTTGACATGCGCGGTGTTCAGGCGGTTGGTCACCGCGTCGACGGCGCCGGCGAAGCTCAGCGGCCGATGCATGGATGCGGCCACCTCGCGGGCGATGCATTCGGCCATCACGTTGTCGGAGGCATTCATCATCTCGTTCAGCCGCTCGATCAGCGGTGCCGACTGGACAGCGGCCAGTTGACGCGCGCCGACGGATACCGGGTGGCCGGCGATGGTCACCTGCTGCGGGTCGACGCCGAGTGCGGTGGCCAGCGCGCGTCCCGCGTCAAGAGCCGGCGTCACCGACCGTCGCGACTCGTCGGTCGCGGGCTGGATCCGTCCGGCGTCGAGCATGACCGATTCGATCGGCGCGATATCGCCGCCGTCGATGTCGGCCGGGTCCCAGCCCGGCGCGAAGGTCGGGCCGCTGAACAGGGAGGTGTCCACTTGCACCGCCGTCGGTGTCACGCCGCTGCGGCGTACCTGATCGGCGAGATCGCTGATCCGTGCCGCGCCGTGATACCAGGTGTCCTGCCCGGGCGGCACCGCCGAAAGCGTCGGATCGCCGCCGCCGACCAGCACAACAGTCCCCGGCTGACTGGCCGCGACGACCCGCGTGGTGACCCGGGCCTCACGGTCCAGCGCCAGCAGGGCGGCGGCGCTGGTGAGCGTTTTGTTGGTCGAGGCCGGCTGCAGCAGCACGTCATCGTATTGCTGCCAGAGTTCTTCGCCGGTCATGGCGTCGGTGACACGACCGCCCAGCTTGCCCAGGTTGGGGTCGGCCGCCGGCAGTGCCAGCGCTGCCGCCAGCGCGGATTGGGCGGGCATCGGTGCGCCGGCGGCCACCGGCACGATGCTCGGCTTCGCGGTGACCGCCGGTGGCGGTGGCGGAACCTGCGCAACGCCGGCGCCGCGGCCGCTGGCCGTGAGCAGCGCGGCTGCAGCCACCATGGCGGCAACTATCGCCAGCACGCCGACCCCCACGATCAGGTGGGTAGACAGCCGCCACTGAGTGGGACGCATGACTCTCCTGACTTGTTTGCGCCTATTCTGCCGAAACCTCGCGTGCGCACGTGCTGCGGGAGGCCCGTAGTGCTGGTCTTCGCTGGACTAGGGTTGACGATCGACGTCAAGCGACAGGCAGTGATTCCCAGGCGAAGGAGCCCAGACGGTGCAATTCGACGTGATCATCGAGATCCCGAAGGGACAGCGAAACAAATACGAGGTCGACCACGAGACGGGGCGGGTTTTCCTGGACCGCTACCTGTACACGTCGATGGTCTATCCGACCGACTACGGCTTCATCGAGGACACCCTGGGCGAGGACGGTGACCCGCTCGACATCCTGTTGTTGCTGCCAGAGCCGCTGTTCCCAGGCGTGGGGCTGATCGCGCGGCCGGTGGCCATGTTCCGGATGACCGACGAGGCCGGCGGCGACGACAAGGTGCTGTGCGTGCCGGCCGGCGATCATCGGTGGGACCACATCCAGGACATCGGAGACGTGCCGGAGTTCGAGCTGGACGTCATCAAACACTTCTTCTCTCAGTACAAGGCGCTGGAGCCGGGCAAGTACGTCAAGACTGCCGATTGGGTTGGTCGCGCCGAGGCCGAAGCCGAGGTGCTGCGCTCACAGGAGCGGTTCAAGACCGAAGGGCACTGACGCAACGGCAGCTGAGATCTTCGCGCACAGCGAAATACACGATGCTGGTCGACGAAGCTCTTGGGTCGTGCCGGTCGCGCCGCGGTGGCATCCTGGCAGTGTGGGCCCGATGTTTCATTTCGCCGCCAACTTCTGGTGGCTGGTATTCCCGCTGGGCGGCGCGATCGGCGGGGGTGTGCGGGCGATCGCCGCGGCCAACGAACGCCGGGCCGAGCGGCGGATGGAACGGTATCGGCTGAAGCAGCAGGCCAAGATCGCGATCGCGCAAGCGTCCGGGCAACGGCGATACACGAAGGACAGTGAGCGGCGCGAGATCGCCAAACTCCTCGCCGAGCACGATCGGACCGACGCGCGCTGGCTGGACTACGAAGTCGACATCGCCAAATTGCTCGACTTCCCGTTGATGACCGATATGCGCAATCCACTGACCGTCGCCTTCCACAAGGCCAAGCGACAAGCCGATCTGCTGCGCCCGGAACGTCCCGAGGACCTGCTGGGTGATCGGTCCGCGCAACTGGATTACCGCGACGGCGTGCATGACTACGTCAGCGCATTCGAAGTCGCTGAGACCGAAGCGATTCGGCGGCGCCGCAGCGACTTCTCCGAGGACGACCAGCAGCGGCTGGCCCGCGCCCAGCACCTGCTCCGGCTTGCCGAGGACTCGGCGGCGTCGCCGCAGGAACGGCAGCACGCCTACGCCAGGGCAACCAAGGAACTCGATGGGCTGATCGTGTTGCCGGCCCCGGTGCGGGCGAGTATCGAGCAGCGCATCGCCGGTCAGATCGAGGCTTAACTCTGCTGCGACTGGTCGGTGTCGCCGCCGCGGGTGGCGTAGAGACTGGCGGCCACGACGACCGCGAGAGTCACCACGATCACCGCCAAGCTGGGCAGCGTCGGTATCTCCGGGACGTGAACGTGCTTGCCGCCGTTGATGAATGGCAGCTCGTTTTCGCGCAACGCATGCAAGATCAGCTTGAACCCGATGAAAGACAAGATGACGCCCAGGCCCTTGGACAGATAGACGAGCCGCTGCAGTAAACCCGCCAGCATGAAGTAGAGCTGCCGCAGGCCCATCAACGCGAATACGTTGGCGGCCAACACCAAATAGGCTTCTCGTGTGAGCCCGTAAATCGCGGGGATGGAATCCAGGGCGAAGATCAGGTCGGCGACGCCGAGCGCGAGGATGACCAGCGACATCGGCGTCATCAACCGCTGCGACCCCAC